>NZ_JBHFLM010000139.1:0-17859 GCF_041928655.1 Pelatocladus sp. BLCC-F211
CGTGGTGATAACACTCCACCTTCTTTGCTTCCACAAGTTACTCCTTGTTCTGATGATTCTGAGTTATTGAAAGCGGCTTAATTTCATTCCTTGATTTTGGGAAATGTTTTTTGTTTTCTTTACACCCCCTGAACGCTTACCTTTTCTTTTTTTGTTTTTTAATTAATAAAATCTGTTATTTTGATATTTTAAAATTTAAAAATTTTAGTGTTTTTTATATAATTTGGTCATGTAAATATGACAAAGTCATGCTATATTAATATTGTGATAAAGCTTACAAAAATAGTGCATGGTGGCTGAAAAAACTATTGATTTAAAAGAGGATTAAAAATGAAAAATGAAGTGTTAATTTTATTCCTTCATTTTTCAGGCTTAATTCTGTCTTTTGCCTTCTTGCAATAGGTTTTGTCATGATTAGAGAAGACATATTATCCAAAGAATATCTGAGAATCGTCAAAAAATACTACCCCAAAATCGGAGAATTGTTAGATGACTGTTATGTGAAAGTTATTACTAATTATTGGGGACGACCTCCAAAACGCTTGCGCTACATTGGGATTTATTGTTCTGATGAAATGATGCCTCTTGTGCAAGTCCACAAAGAAATACTCCGAGATTTAGCAGAGAACATGGGGTTAGTTCAAGTAGTTTTCCTAAATGCTTCACGACTGTTACGTGATCCAATGTCGAAAATTAAGCAAGCAGATCCGCGCTTGTGGTTAGATTTGCATTGGGTAGCAATGTCTGAACAATAGCGATCGCAATGAAAAATGAAAACTGGAATTTTCTGTAATTACGACAACCATCATCAAGACTACGCAGCGCGATCGCATAACGACTTATCGCAAACCTTTCCAGAAGTTGGTTGTTGATTGTTGCTTGGTAAACACCAAACAACAATTAACGATCAACAAATCTTAAATCAAGGGCTAACATGATGAAAAAACCCTTCTTACCTCCAGATGACATGCCACCCAATGAGGTGACGCCACAGGATAGAATGCTGTATCTGGAACTAGAACAATCAATTGGTGCGTGCTTTTTTCAAGCGTGCGATCGCATCACACAAATGTTATTGTCTACTTGTCAGTGGTATCTCACAACCAAAGACGGTACTCTCAAATTAATCATTGACAGCCCAGACATAGTAACTTACTGGCATATCGTCAACAATATTCCTCAACTAGGAAGTAAGCTAGAAAAATATAGCAGTGACGCCAAAATCCGTGTTTATCCTCCCATGGGTAAAGGAACATCATTTGAAATTAGCGTCAATGAAATTTCGGCGTATCGAGATTGGCTTTAATTTGTATTGTCCAGCTCCCCGACTTCTTTAAGCTTAAAGAAGTCGGGGAGCTAACTTGTCAATATATCTGTCTTATAAAAGCAGTATTGGAACGTATATTAGTGAAATTTGACGTAAGTAAAAGATTTACAAGTTCAAAACCGGATTTTTGAGTTAAAAATCTGTTTTAGGACTTGTGAAGCTAATTTACAACTCAAAAACTTGATTTACCTTAAAGATGAAATCATAAATCGAAAGTCCGAACTTAGAGAGATGGCTGAAACAGCAGCAAAATCGACCAATTTCTCATGCACGAGCGAGTTTAAAACAATATCCAGCAATTTATAAATAGTCAGTCAAAGATTTAAAAATCCACTTATTTTGAAGAAATTTACAGAGTAAAGGGGAAAATGTACCAAATTTTCTTTATTTGATAAACTTGCTCTTTGGGCGATGTGAAACGATAACGTGGACTTACTGTCTTTTCATCTTTAGCCCATTTAGATGACTCCATATAAAGTCCTGTACTAGCATTAATTTTTACTCGCTGTCTTTTAATGAGTTGATCATCTACGTCTGATTTATCTCCAAGAGGCTTAAAAAAATCAGATTTCTGGGTTTTTATGGTCATTGATTTTTTTCCTGTAGATTTTCTGGTTTTATCTTCTATAGCATGGGCTAATCTAAGAATTCACTATGTAGTTGGCAGCTGTGTAAGTGTCACAGCTAATTATATCCTCCCTCCAAGGATAGATATTAGGAAATCGACCACGGGGGCGATCGCACAGATGATTCTAAGAAAACTATCATTTTTATTGTTATCAGATAATGCAGGGATCGGAGCAATAGTCAATGGAACAATAGCAAAATAAGCTTGAAAATAGTTTTAGCCTATATTTTCAAAAAATTTAGGTCTTTTGATGAGATTTACTGCATAATTCCCTGTTTACAATTCCCATAGATAAGTAGCAACATCTTGGATATTTTGAGAATTAGGTTGACTCATTAACAGTTGACCTCAGCAAAAAGCAGAGGACACTTCATGAAAAAACGTGAAGATATCATTGAAAAGTTCTCAACGTTTCTCAGTTTTGGTAATCCCGGTAGTGATGGAAATCCTATTTGGCGAACAGATCCAGAACTAGAACGTTGTATGAAAAGTTTAGTGGAGTCAGAAATAGGTGCTAATGAAGAATTTTGGGCGCAATACTTTCTAAAACTGATCAGAGAGAAATCAACACAAGAGGACACGGAGATACAAGGACAAGGAGGACAAGGAGGACAAGGGGAGACGAGGAATTTCTCCGCATCATCGCGTCACCGAATCTCCACGTCTTCTTTCATCGCTGGGAGACATTTATCTGCATATTTGCAAGAAGCTTGCTTGTGGGCTTCTCAAAAATCTTATCAAAGATTTAAATACCTCCAGCATAGATATCCACTAGAAGAATTTTTTCAAATTGCTAATGCAGCGGCTAATCCAGCAAGTAAACTCCTCAAAAATTTTAATTTTGAATATCCACTGACGAATATCGAAGGATATGCTAAAACAGCAATTATCAGGCTGATTAGCAATACCATTTATCAACATGACCTAGAAGCAAAGAGAGGAAAATTTTCTGACTATGGTTTACTAAAAGATTTAAATGCTAAAGAATTACGTGAAGCATTACTTTATCAAGGAATAAATCACAAAAAACTTGATTCCTACTGTTTAGTTTGGCAATATTTAGATAAAATTTATCAGCCAGCACGCTGTCAAGGAGGGCGTAGTTTAGAACCTCCGAATCAACAGCATCTGCAACAAATTGCCTATTACTATAATCAAAAAATTAAGAAACTAGATTTTCCTAAAGCGCCAATTTCTAGTGAAAAAGTTCAACATATGTTATCAATATGTGTGCGGGCAGCTCGTGATTATCGCACCAAACGTTTTTTACCCCTAGAAGAATATGAAAATAGTTTTGAACCCATACCTACACCTTGGGATAATCTCATACAACAAGAGGCATGGGAGCAAGTTCAGTCAATTGTTTCAGATTTATTTGCATCTCTGCCAGAAGCTGGTCAAACCATGTTAAAACTTTGGCAAGGACTAAACTTAACTCAAACGGAAATAGCAATCATTTTAAAAAATAAGTATCCAGACTTACAAAAACAATATCAAGTAGCTCGTCAATCATCTAGATATACTAGAAATATATTAAAAGATTTAGCTATTGAATTGAATAAGTTTGATCCAGATATTCGCTTTAAAAATGAAACAGAGCTTGAGAATATCAAGGATACTATGAATGAATGTTTGCGTTCTCATTGCCAAAAAATATTTTACTCGACATTAGATAAGATTGGAGAGCAGTTTCCAGAGCAAGAAAAATTATCAATGATCATGAATCAAATTCATCTTTTAGGACAAACAAATTATCAGCAAATAACCGTTTTTGTGTCCGATGCATCTAAGATAATTTCACATCTGAAAAAAGATATAGCTATCTGCTTAAAAAATGAGTTAGAACAGAGTATGAAACTAGAAAAAAAATCCCTAGAAATCGTTAATCATAAAATAGTTGATTTCGTTGAAGAATGGTTAAAAAGCAAATTTTATCTTGCCAACCAGGGATGAATTATATGAAATTAGAAATGAATGAATTAATAACGCTTTATCCAGATAAATTATGGTTAGAGTTATCATCTCAAGAACAACAATCTGCATGGCAAATATCTGCTCAAAACTATTACTCTAACCCTGCTGCTCGTTGGAATGCCTACCTAAATTTATTATGTTTGAATTCTTTTTTAAATATGTTGGAACAAGACCCAGATTTGGATGAAACTCCAAATGTGTGGCCCAGTTATCATCAGTTACCTAGTATTTGGGAATTTGTAAATGGTACTTGTTTAACTTTGGGTGATCTGCGACTAGTATTAATCCCTACGGATAAAAGTAATCTGACAGAATTTCGCATTCCTCAAGAATGGGTTGACATTCCCAACTGGGTAGCGAATTATTATCTAGCTGTGCAGATCAATCTAGAAGAAAACTGCTTAGGAGTGTGGGGATACACAACTCACCAGCAAATTTGCGAGAAAGCTAATTATGACCTGATAGATCGAACTTACTTATTAGATGAAGAGGATTTAATTGCAGATATAAATGTCATGTGGGTAGCACGAGAAATATGTTCTGTACAAAAACCAGAGGTAAAAACTTTGCCAACATTGTCAAGCATCCAAGTAGACAAATTACTTAAGCAACTCGATCACTGGACTCCTGATTTGCCCGAAAATGTCAGTCATGAAGAATGGATGGCATTACTAGCACTAGATGAGGAAAGACAAGATTTGTACCAAAAAAGGCTTTTAAACCATAAAGGGAATATTGTTGAATACAACCACTCTCTAGTAAATAACTTAAGTAAATGGTTTCAAAATGTCTTTGAAGCAGGTTGGCACTCTTTTGACACCTTCTGTAGCTCACAACAACATACTTTAGCTGTACAATTCCGACATGATGCTACCTTAAATGAAGTTCGGGTTAAGGGGGCTAAGTTAATTGATTTAGGGATGCAATTAAGGGATACTGCTGTTGTACTGCTGATTGGTCTAACATCAGAGATCGATGAGAAAGTCAGTATCCGTGTTCAGCTACATCCAGCCAATGAAGAAGTGTATTTACCACCTGATCTGAAATTATTTTTGCTTTCGGGGTCAGGAAACATTATTCAGGAAGTACAATCTAGAAGTCACGACCATTTTATTCAACTCAAAAAATTTAAATCTCCCCCAGGAAAAAGTTTTAGCTTACAGGTAGCTTTAGGTGATATCAGTATTAAAGAAAACTTTATGCTTGAGAAGCTTGTTGGCTAAGAGCCATGAGTAAACTGGTTGTATTGAACCTGGGAAAAGGTAATTTAAAGCAAGGCTTTCCCTCTGTTACTGCTGCACTATGGGAAGATGGCAATCCAATCGCCATGCAATTTACGGGTAGCCTACCAGCTGCACCAGAACTTTGGTCACTCTACAAACGTTGGCAGCTGCTTTATCAATTACTTTATGAAGCTCTTTATCCTGGCTCTGATTGGCGCAATTACACAGATGATCTAGAGGATATAGATATCGAAATAGACGAAGAAGATGTCACGAATGTTTCCTCTATTGATTTTAGTAATTTATGCGACGATTTACACAAACAAATTAATTCCTGGTTGAAATCTGAACCATTTCGGCACATCGATCAAAAATTACGCACAAAATTAAACCCAGATGATGAAATACGCTTAATTTTAGCAACAGAAGATAACCAAGTTAGGCGTCTACCTTGGCATCTATGGAATTTTTTTGAAGATTACCAAAAAGCGATCGCATGTTCAAGCATTTTGGAAGTTGAGCAAGTTAAGCCGTTACGTAATAATCCTGGGCGAAAAATCAGGATATTAGCAGTTCTGGGTAATAGTCAAGGAATCGATGTCCAACAAGATCGAGCGATTTTGGAGCAATTACCAGGGGCGGAAATTATTTTTTTAGTCGAACCACAACGACAAGAGTTGGATCGGTGGCTTTGGGATAAACGAGGCTGGGATATGCTGTTTTTCGCAGGTCATGGTTCAACGGATGCTGAAGGAGAAAGTGGTCGAATTCATCTTAATCAAACAGATACTTTGACGATCGCCCAATTAAAAAATGCTCTCAAAGCAGCGATCGCACGGGGTTTAAATTTAGTCGTTTTTAACTCCTGCGAAGGTTTAGAATTAGCACGGGAATTGGGTTCTCTGCAAATTCCGCAAATGATTGTCATGCGAGAACCAGTCCCCGATTTTGTCGCCCAAGAATTTTTAAAGCACTTTCTAGAAGCTTTTGCTCATGGGGAATCTTTCTATCTGGCGGTACGGGAAGCACAGGATAAATTACAGGGTTTGGAAAATGAATTTCCCTGTGCTAGCTGGCTTCCAGTAATTTGCCAGAATCCCGCCGCAGAACCGTTAGTTTGGCCAGAACAGCGTGTGAGCGATCGCCGCCCCATTTTGCCCAGCCGGCGCATTCTCCCGCTGCTCTTGAAAGTCAGTCTAGTAATTACAACCCTGGCTATTGGTATCAGATCGCTAGGAATATTGCAGTTGGGGGAACTTGCAGCTTTTGATTTATTGATGCGATCGCGCCCTCCTGAAAAAACCGATCCCCGTATCCTTGTAGTAGAAGTGACAGAGGCTGATGTTAGCGCTCAACCTGCCACAGAAAGAGCGGGAGCATCACTATCAGACAAAGCATTGGCTGAAGCGATGAAAAAAATTGAACGCTTCAACCCCCGTGTGATTGGTTTGGATATCTATCGCGAAAACCCAACCAAACCAGAATATGCAAATTTAGCCAAGACAATGCAAACAAGCGATCGCTTTATTGCTATATGCAAAGCCAGTGAAGACAAAACTAATCCTGGTGTTCCACCACCCCCAGAAGTTTCTAGCCAAATCCAACGTCAAGGTTTTAGTGATGTCGTTGCTGATCCTGATAACGTCATCCGTCGCCAAATTTTGGCTATGTCTGGTGCGCCTCCCTGCGCGACTGATAAATCTTTTAGCTTTCGCCTTGCTAGCCTTTACTTAAAAAATCAAGGTATTCAACCTCAACTACTGATACCTGAAAATAATTGGCAGTTTGGCAATGTGGTCTTTAAGACTATAGAACAAAACATTGGTGGTTACAGTGGGATAGATAATCTCGGTTATCAAGTTTTGTTAAATTGGCGTGCAGCCAATCCAGTCGCCCAAACAGTTACTCTCAAAGAGGTTCTTGACAATCAACTTACTGCCGATTTAGTCCGCGATCGCATAGTGATGATTGGTACAACCGCCGAAAGTTTTCACGATTACTGGTCTACTCCCTACAGTAGCCAAATGTGGCCCCACAAGCAAATGCCAGGGGTTGTTGTACAAGCACATATGGTTAGCCAGATTCTCAGTGCTGTGCTGGATCATCGACCGCTATTATGGGTTTTACCAAAGTGGGGTGAAAACTTGTGGATTTGGGTTTGGTGTGTAGCGGGAGGTGTACTGGCTTGGCAGTTGCGATCGCGCTTACGCCTGATCATTGCCTTAATCGGTGCGATCGGCATTTTATACCTGGCTTGTTTGTTCTTATTAATACAAGGATTATGGATACCACTGCTGCCATCAGCATTAGTCTTATTAACAGGTGGAGCAACAGTGGCTACCTTGACTTCATCTCAAAGTGAAGAGTAACTCGCGTTTTGATTATTCTCGCCAATTTAAATAAGCATATTTGTAACTAAATTGTGCAAAAAATTATCATTATTTAGCATAAAAAATTTTTATGTTTTTAAACTACTCCTTAAGTGCATAATCTTAATTTAATTACACCAACAAAAATAATAGAAAGGATAGTATTACTACGCGGAAATCACGCATTCACGCATACCTGCGGAAGCCGCTCTGCGTCTACAAAAGTCAGAATTACTGTATTTTATCGCTTTAAGTACTAGATCAACAAACTGTACTGTAGTTCAGCCAAAAATAATGACAAATGACTAAATCAAAATGGGCATTGGCGATCGCTTGTATGTTGCTTGTCTGGATGAGCTATTTTGTACCAGAAATAGCCCAATCCAATCAACCAGTTAATCAGAATTTTCATCAAAACAATTCTCAAAATATAGAAATTCACTTTCAAAACGAAGAACCAGATGGATCAAGGCGAGGTAGGCCTATTAACAGGGAAGGAACTGGAAGCCGTGGTGATTGTCCATCGGTAGATTTGCTCACAACTGCATTGATACCAGAAAAAAATGTAGGTTTGACGGTTGATGATAATCCTAGCTTTTGGTTTTTTGTACCGTATAAACAAAAAGAGACACCCATTGGAGAATTTGTATTACAAAATGAAGCAGATAATGCTATCTATCAAACTAACTTTACTCTACCCAATACACCAGGTGTTGTGAAATTAACCATGCCATCTACAGTATCTTTAGAACTTAACAAAGATTATCAATGGTACTTGAAACTTTATTGTTCTCAACAAAAACTACCAAACCCAATATTTGTGCGTGGATGGGTGCAAAAGATAGCCATCCAACCAAACTTAAAAGGTCTTTTGAAATCAGCTACTAAACCACGACAACGCGTTGCAATTTATGCTGAAAATGGGATTTGGTATTCAGCTTTGTCTGAATTGGCTCAACTGCGCCTTGATGAACCAAAAAATCCCATGCTTATCAAGGATTGGGCTAATTTGTTGCAGGATGTTGGTTTAGCAGATTTAGCATCAAAACCTATTGTGGGAGAAGTGAAAAAAGAAAGCAGTAGTTTTTGACATTCCCCATGCCTAAAGGCAGGGGATTCTAGCATCACTGACGTTCTTTGCTTTTGCAGGTCTTGCGACCAACAGAAGTAGGGAGAGCATCTCCACTAGCGTTACTTCGGGACTGCCCGTCCCTAGCGTTTGCACGACTGAGAATTACTTTGGCTGCATTCACATCGCGTTGTTCGACATATCCGCAGTGTGGACAAGAATGTGTACGAGTGCTGAGAGATTTCTGAACTCTTGCACCACAATTTGAGCATTCCTGACTAGTGAAATGTGGCGGGACTGCAATTATTTCCCTACCAAACTTCTGACCAAAGTATTCGAGCAAGGCGCGGAAGTTATACCAAGAAGCATCAGAGATGCTTTTGGCTAGCTTGTGGTTGCTCACCAAACCGCTCACGTTTAAGTCTTCCAAGACAACCTTAGCGTTAGCTAGGCATAAGTTACGCGCAAGTCTCTTTGCGTGTTCATTCCTTTGTCGAGTTACTCTCAAATGCTTACGGGCATAAACACCACGTGCTTTTCTTCTACCAGATGATCCCTTTTTCTTTTTGTATATCTTGCGTTGAACCCGCTTGATATCTTTTTCAGATTTGCGAAGATATCGCGGGTTTTCTTCATGGTTGCCGTTGCTGTCGGAATAAAAATATTCCAGACCTACATCAATACCAATTTCTGAGGTGGTTGCAGGTGCATCTTGCTTGTGAGCAACCTTGACGCAAAATTGAACGTAGTACCCATCAGCACGACGCACAATCCGAACCCGTTTGATTAACTCAACTGGGTATGTGTGAATATCCCATTTACCCAGTAACTTAAGTTCGCCAATACCCTTCTTGTCTGTAAAAGTTATTCGTCGCTTTGATGGGTGTAACTTCCATCCTGAGACTTTGTATTCAACAGAACGGCTATGTTTTTTGAATTGTGGATAACCTTTCTTTCCTGGTTTGTTTTTCTTGCAATTATCGAAAAACCTATTGATAGCACGCTCTACATTTTCAATAGATGCTTGACAAGCATGACTGTTCAAATCATTAACAAACTTGTATTCTGCACGTAATTGAGTGTTGTACTGGTAAAGCTCTTTTTTACCAACGCCACGGTTATCCATCCAGTATCTAAGCACTTTGTTTCGCACAAACTCAGATGTACGAATAGCTTCATTTATTGCTATTGCTTGAGACTTTTTAACTACCGCTTTGCACTCTAGTACCAACACTCTTGAATCACCTCCTTTTATTTGCTAGCATAATTCTAGCATGTACGGCATAACCAAGAATGGCAACTAAAAAACGATTAAAGAACGTACCAGTTTTACACGATGAAGTGAAAACAAAAAGAACCGTAGTACTAACACCAACGGCTTGGGAAAATATTAAAACTGAAGCATCTAAACGCGGAATTAGCGCTAGTGAGTTCATTGAGGAATGGGGACGGCGAATAAATTCGCCTGCGGCTTGCCCCCATGTCTAAAGCCAGGGGCTTGCACGCCGCGAAGTAATCGGTCAATTTTGAATTAAGGGTTTGTAGTAAGCAATGCGCGTGCTTAAAAAAAAGGACTCAAGTCCTTACTACGAACTCGATCAGGAGGATAGGCGTCCCTTACTCGCCTGTATCACTTGCAAACTTCCACCTGCATACAAACTTTGCTTGTCAATACTAAACCCCATTTCCATTAATAATCCAGGCAAATCAGTCTTTAACAACTGCCAAGCAGTCTCCGTTTCAAATAACCACAAAAACAGCCATATAGATGGCAAAAATAAGGGATTATGAGGATTGTGAAAATCTATAAAAGTAAACACTCCGCCAGGCTTGAGTACACGGTATACTTCTGGAATAATTTTTCGCAATTGCTCTGGTTGCATTTCGTGTAGAGCAACACTTGTATGTACCAGATCAAATTGATTATCTGCAAAAGGCATCTCTTCAGCAAAAGCTTCCACATATTCTGCTTGTGGGACATTCTGTTTTGCCCGTTGCAGAGATAATGGTGAAGCATCTAATCCTGTTACATTTTGTGACAATTTCACGAGAAATTGTGTTGCTTGTCCACTTCCACAGCACAAATCAAGGACTTTGGTATCTGAGCTAATTGTTAAGCCTTGCAAAGCTAATTGTCGAAAACGTTGTTCACCACCAATACTTATAGCTGCCAAACGGGATATACCATCGTACAGCCACTGGTAACGATAACTCAAATCTCGTAAAATTGTAGCCACTGCCTCTATCCTTAGTCGTTAACTTATATATTTAATAAAGATATATTGTTAACATTAGTAAAAAAGCTGAAAAGATTGGGGGATTGTTACTGCTATGGGTCGTGTAGGCGTATTACTACTCAATCTCGGTGGTCCGGAGAAATTAGAAGATGTAGGACCGTTTCTTTTTAATCTGTTTTCTGATCCGGAGATTATTCGCCTACCTTTTCCCTGGTTGCAAAAACCCCTAGCCTGGTTTATTGCTTCACGGCGTACGAAAAAATCTCAAGAAAACTACCGCAAAATTGGTGGTGGTTCTCCACTGCGGCGGATTACCGAAGCCCAAGCAGATGCACTCAAAGAACAATTGCAAGCCTTGGGGCAAGATGCAAAAATCTACATCGGTATGCGTTACTGGCATCCTTACACCGAAGAAGCGATCGCTCGAATTATCCAAGATGGGATTGAAAAACTAGTTATATTACCTCTGTATCCGCAATTCTCTATCAGCACGAGTGGTTCTAGCTTCCGGCTTTTAGAAAAACTTTGGCAAGAAGACCCAAGACTCCAGCAGATAGAATACACAGTTATTCCTTCTTGGTACAAACAATCAGGCTATCTTCAGGCCATGTCAGAACTGATCGCCCAAGAAATTGACCAAGTACCCAACAAAGAAGAAGCTCACGTCTTCTTTAGCGCTCATGGTGTTCCCAAAAGCTATGTAGAAGAAGCAGGTGATCCCTATCAGCAAGAGATTGAGGAATGCACCTATTTAATTATGCGGACACTTGACCGACCCAATGCTCATACATTGGCTTATCAAAGTCGTGTTGGTCCGGTAGAATGGCTACAACCTTACACTGAAGATGCTATTCCGGAACTAGCAACAAATGGTATTAAAGACTTAGTAGTCGTACCGATTAGTTTTGTTTCCGAACACATCGAAACATTAGAAGAAATTGATCTTGAGTATCGAGAACTAGCAGAAGAAGCAGGAATTCATAACTTCCGCCGTGTACCTGCTCTCAACACCCATCCAGTATTTATTAGAGCCTTAGCAGACTTGGTAGTCGATGCTCTGACATCTCCTAGTGTCAAGCTCTCGCAAGTTTACCAAATGAAAAAGAAGGTAAAAATTTATCCCCCAGAGGCTTGGGAATGGGGTATTACTACGAGTGCGGAAGTCTGGAACGGTCGCATTGCCATGCTTGGCTTTATTGCGTTGATGATTGAATTAATTACCGGACGCGGTTTATTGCATATGATTGGGATTTTGTAATTTTTTCAATCAGGCTACAAATTTAGTAGGGGCGCACAGCTGCGCGTCCCTTTCAGTGAATTGGTGTTAAAAATTAAGTTTGTTCTTTGAATCTGGGATAACGAGGACGACATGGTGTTCCCCAACACACTTGTGCAGATGGTAAATCAGTAAAAACACTGCTACGGGCGCCAATGACTGAATTTGCACCAATTTTAACCCCAGCGCCAACAAAGCAATCTGCTGCTAACCATACCCCATTACCGATGCAGATACTCGCTGTTTTTAACCCGAAGGCTGGATCGTACATATCATGACTACCAGTACACAGGTAGCTTTCCTGGGATATTACGCAATGTTCACCTATATGTATGTCATCCAGACTGTATAAAACTACGTCATCCCCGATCCAGCTATAATCACCGATTGTGATTTTCCAAGGATAGGTGAAGCGAGCAGTTGGTCTAATGAATACGCCTTTACCAACACGAGCGCCAAACAGACGTAATAAACCACAACGCAGACCATTTAACGGGTGAGGAGTCAGAGGAAAAGCGATCGCCTGCACAAACCACCACAACAGAATATACCAACTGGGACGCCCACGGTCAAACCAAGATTGGTCATATTTACGTAAATCTATAAATGCTTGGTCATTGGTCATTGGTCATTAGAGACGCGATGAATCGCGTCTGTACAATGGTCATTTGTCATTGGTTATTCTCCCTTGTCCCTTATCCCCAATTCCCGATCCCCTCAGATAGATTTAATATTGAGTTTGCCGCCACAGTGGCATAATTCGTGGAGTTTAACCCCTATTTGATATTCGTATTGACTCAATAGTCTTGCGTAAATATATCCAGCCCTACCATCCAAGAAACCACGTTGGATAAAATAGAACAACACAAATCGCAAAAATGGTTTAAATGGTAGTCGCACCCAAATTCTTTTTAAAAAGCGTTTGCGCTGTACGGCGTCACCAAATAATTTCGCGCCAATAGTATCGTGATCATGATTACCTGTAAGCAAATTATAGTAAACACGGGCTTCCCAGTTTGAATAACGGTTATGGCGTTCTAACCAATGGAAAAGATCACGAAAATCTTCGTGAATCATATCATTTTTGAGATATCCGACTTTTCCATCTAAGATGACATGTTCGTGAACTTCGTTATCACCTGTATTAGGAATATCTTCTGTATTCAGGTTTTCGTAACGCCCTTTTTGATGCTTAAATAAACGCAAATTCCAATCTGGATATTTACCACCGTGGCGAATCCATTTACCTAAGAAAAATACACGGCGATTCAGGTAGTAGCCATTATATTCTGGATTTTGAATTGCTTGGGCAATTTCTTCCCACAATTCAGGGGTGATACGCTCATCGCAATCTACGATTAAAACCCATTCGTTGCGAAAATTTAGGTTTTCTAAAGACCAATTTTTCTTTTTAGGCCAGTGTCCATTGAAATAAAATTGTACGACATTTGCACCATAATTTTTCGCAACCTCGGCGCTTTGATCACTACTTTGTGAATCTACTATAAAAACTTCATCTGCTCTTTGCACACTAGCAAGGCAAGCGGGCAAGTTTGCTTCTTCATTTTTAGCTGGAATTAGTACAGAAACTGGTATTTTAGAAGATGACATAATATTTTGTTAATATTTTGTTAGTAGTTAATCGCTAATGACAAATGACCATTGACTATTGACCATTGACTCTTTTTGATAACAAGCCTGCGATCGCAGCATTTAAATAACCAATCTGACCATAGGCGTAGACAAGCTTGTCGAATCGTTCTGCTGGATCAGCAAAATATTTAACTGCTTTGTATAAACCACGTGAAAAACGTTCGCTACCACGTTGTAGCTGACCGAAACCTGCGGTACCTGCTAGTTGTTCTCGATAACACTCGCTAATACCTTGCCACCAACCGCGATTTAAAAACCAAGAGCGTTTCAGACGTTCGGGAGCTACATTGTGAAATACGTGGGCTTGGGGTAAATACATGACTTGCCAACCTCTTTGGAGGGCAAGTTCGGTCATTTGCAATTCTTCGTTGGATAATAAATTTTTACCTATGCGCCCAAGCTGAGGATCAAAGCCGCCTATTTCTTTTAAAAAACTGCGACGGATCGAGTAATTTAAACCTCTGGGAGTTAAACCAGGCTTGTCTATGTAAACTGTGTTCTCACCTAGATCGTATGCCCCTAAATTAGCGGCTAATCCTTGAGATAACCACCGTGGTGCTTGTATTCCCTCTGACCATAACAAGCTGACTTTACCACCAGCGATCGCTAATTTTGGGTTATTTTTATAGGCATTATATAAAACTTGCAGCCAACCTTGGCTTGCTAGAGCATCATCATCAAGGTAAGCTAGAATTTCACCGCTTGCAACCTGAGCGCCTGTATTCCGGGCTACAGATAGACCAACAATAGGTTCAAAAACATACTTTAGGTGGGGATGATTTGCTCTTTGTTCTACAACAGAACTGGTGCGATCGCTAGAACCATTATCCACCACTATCACTTCAAAGCCATCTGCAAAATCCTGTGCTAGGAGGCTATCTATAGCAGTGCCTAAATAATTATCTCGATTGTGAGTACAGATAATGGCAGAGATTGGCGTATCTGGCATAGGAAGTTTTTGGTTTTGGAATTGGTTATTGAATTTTTGTTGATTGTTGGTTGTTGGTTATTTTAATAACCACTAACTACTAACCATAAAAAAATTCAATCTTGCCTGTTCTGGAGCTAATCTATACCAAAAAATCCTGACTCACCAACCGAGTTTTTTCGGAAATCACCCTGATATCTTCTCGTAAGATGCTCATAATTAAATTTGCTATCACCGCAAATTAAAAGTTGTGAGGCTTTATTCTTAATTACCTGTTACTTGCTTTACTGACATTGAATGTGACCATGTAATACCACAAGCGTTTCAGCTAGTTGTGCTAGACGAGTTTCTAAGTATTGCTTGCGTCCTAATAACTGGCGTAACTTTTGGTAACGAGCGATCGCCATACTCACACTTGCAACCTGATCGGGGGGACAGGGACGCGTCCACACTGTACCAGAAGCATCTAAACCACACAAACGATAGCCAGCAGAGGATGATTGAGAAGAAATTTTAGCTTGTTGAGCGCAAATTTCTTCTACGTAGTCCATCAAGCGGTTGACTTCTGCATGACGTAGCGTTGCGCTTCCTTTGGGTTCGTTGTCTGTGTGCGACTCTAACCAACCATTAACTATTGGTCCTTCTAGATAAACATCTTGGATTTGCCGCACAATTTTGTGCAGTTCTGCCTGCCAAGCGCCAACAATTTCCTGTATTTCTTGCAACAAATTCATTGCCAATGCTGGGTTGGCTGCATTGCGATGGTTGGTAAAGCTAGGAGTTTTGAATTTGGGTAGGCTTGGTGTTTTGTAACCGTTTTCTTCTACTGGGAATGTTTGGACAGAGTCGTGATGAAATTGGGAATACTCTTGTGATTGCTCATCATATTCATCTTCGGATTGGATATCACCATTTTCTGACTTTTCCACTTCACCAACACTGATCCGAAACGATAAAGACTGCTGATTGACTTCTGATGGCTCAGTAGTGGTGGTATCGCGATTTCCTAAATCGTGTAGAGTAGCCTCAATACGCTTTAAACCTGCTTTCATAATGGGTATCTCTAACTTTTCTGTGACTTGTGATTGTGGATGGTGCTGAATTGATAGTTGGGATTTTTGAGTGTTCCCAATAGTTACATCAATAGGATGCTGAGTGTTAATTTTATCTCTTAAAAGTTATTTGGGGTCAACAATCTCATCCCTAAAGTGAAAAATTATGGTAAAGGTTTAAATTCCTGGTTTATTCAAGATATTCAGTAAAGGACTGCGAATAAAGGCAATAATTAGGAGTATTGGCAAGCTAGTGTTTTGCAGGTTTCCCTCCTTGTAGTAGCTGGGATCATTGAGCATTAAGGATTGGGGATCAGTTATGAGGCAAGGGTAATGGTTATTTCTCAGTTTTAATTTATGATTCCCCTTTTCTTATTTTATTTTTAACTTTGTGTTATGAGATTTTTATAATTGGGTTTCTTGAGCTAAAAATGAATCAAATCATCCTGGTGACTGGGCCGGCGCGTTCTGGTAAAAGTGAGTGGGCAGAAACTTTAGCAATACAATCAGACAAACCAGTAGTTTACATAGCAACAGCTAGTCGCGATCCTGCTGATCAAGAGTGGCTGCAACGTATTCAACAGCATCAGCAACGACGCCCCCCGGATTGGGTGACATTGGAAGTACCAGAAGAATTGTCTGATACTCTTGCCCAAATACCACCGAACACCTGCGTTTTAGTTGATTCTTTGGGAACTTGGGTAGCTAATCTACTCTCTCAGGAAGAAGCAATGTGGGAAAAGACTCTGGAAGAGTTTTTAGAGACAGTGCAACTAGTAGCAGCCGATATAATTTTTGTCGCTGAAGAAACAGCATGGGGTGTAGTACCGGCTTATCCCATGGGTCGAACTTTTCGCGATCGCTTAGGTGGATTAGTGCGACACTTAGGCACAATCTGTGAACCTGTTTATCTAGTTACTGGTGGTCATGTTCTCAACCTCAGTTTGCTTGGTTCACCTTTGTCTGTAGGGGATCGGGGGTTGGGGATTGGGGATCAGGGATCGGGAATTGGGGACGCGGGGACACGGGGACGCGGAGAATAACCAATTACAAATGACCAATGACAAATAACTCTTCTTAAGAATTTATTCCAAATTGAGTATCCAAAATCTAAATAGAATTAAAAGTATGGCATCTCAAAATGAAGTTAAAAAATATCTAGCTTACTGGCTTCAGTTGGGCAAGAAAGTCATCATCAATAATGGTGCAGAAGCTTTGTTGCCCAAGTCTGTTGTTGCAGGCGATCGCTATAGTGACGAGTTTGAAGAATGTTGGCAGAAAATTATTTCTGAACAAGCAGGTGAGTGTCATCTTGAAGGTACAAGCGAAACTATCGGAGAACTGCTAACATCCGCTTGGGAAATGTATCCCTGTTCGCGCTGTACAATGCCTATACCTGTGCCAAATATGGGTATGCCTGCTGATTCTTGCCCATGCAATGATCTCTCTGACTGGCCAAATACAGAAGTTCCTCTTCCTAGAGATCCTGTGAACAGTCAAAAACAATTACAATTGATTCGCGATCGCATTACAAAAATGAATGAACTTTCTCATCATTCTAATAGTTAATTTTTGAATGAATTGATTTGGTTTAAATATTTTCTTATTTGTTTTATGTTTTTAATTCTAATGAACCCGGTTTTTACATAAACCGGGTTTTTGCTTTGATTGGCGTGTACTTTTCAGAAATAACACTCGTATAATTCTGCTATTCATGCTTCTCAAGCAGGTAAATAAGTTTACATAAAGTGTAAGTGACTGACATATTAGCAAGAGTATATCGTAATAAACAAGCAAGAAGTTGAACTAATAAATAAAGCTGTCCAACTTCAAATATTACACTCAACAACAACAAGACAGGCAAGGAGTTGTACTAGTATGTCTGACGAAAATTTTACATCTAATTTGTTTAGTGAAGTAGCAGAAGAACAACAGCAAATGGTTGCTGGTGGTAAGAGTATTTACGATAATCTCAGCACTTACTTTAACGCAGATACAACTGCTTTTGCTTTTAAAACAGCATCTGGTCCTGGCGGTAGTGTGGTAACTCAAGAATTTGCTGAACAAGAAATTAATACCGGCGCTTACAAAACTTTTGAACTCAATCCCTACTACTATCCATG
>NZ_JBHFLM010000014.1:0-39333 GCF_041928655.1 Pelatocladus sp. BLCC-F211
AGAGGAGTTTTTCAAAAAGGACATTATGTAGGTTGGGTGGAACGGAGTGTAACCCAACATTAACCAGACTATAATGTTGGGTTTCGCTGTCGCTACACCCAACCTACAAAACTACAGTTCTCAAAGTAGACGTGGTTTATAACCTCTTATGGCTACTTGAAGCTAAATAAACTTATGTAAATCATCTTAAAGTATGTAAACTCTAAGTGCAGTTTTCCAGGTAGTTTAAAAAAGGCAAAAAACTATAGTAAAGCAAAGTGAATATATTGTTGAGGTCTGTGACTGAATTAACAAGAAAAATTTTGCTTGTTGACGACTGTCTAGAAGACCAAGCAATCTACCGTCGCTACTTATTGCAAGACAAGCAACATACATACAATATTTTACAAGCCCAGACCGGAGAAGAGGGACTTCAATTATGTCAGCAGCAATGTCCTGATGTGATTTTACTGGATTATTTGCTGCCAGACATGGACGGACTGGAATTTTTAACACACCTGAACACTCAGTTAGGTCAAACAAATCTTCCTGTGATTATGTTAACTGGTCAGGGAAATGAACAAATAGCAGTACAAGCGATGAAAAAAGGTGCTGCTGACTATTTAGTTAAAAGCCATACAACAACAGTCAGTCTCAGTATCACTATTCAAAATGTATTAGAAAAAACTAGCCTCGCTGGACAACTAGAGGAGAGTGAAGGATTATTCCGGGCTACATTCAACCAAGCAGCAGTTGGTATCGCTCACGTCGGACTAGATGGACAGTGGTTACTGGTAAACCAGAAACTTTGTAAGATTGTGGGTTATAGCCATGAAGAACTAAATCGGCTAACTTTTCAAGACTTAACACACCCCGATGATCTTAATGTTGATTTAGAGTATATTTGCCTTTTGCTGACTGGGGAAATCCCAACCTACTCAATCGAAAAACGTTATATCCGTAAAGATAAAACCCTGATTTGGATTAATTTGACTGTTTCGGTCGTTCGCAAACCCTCTGGTGAACCAAAATATTTTATTTGCGTTGTTCAAGACATCAGCGATCGCAAACAAATAGAACAGCGATTGCAAGCTGCTCATGATCAATTAGAAAGACGAGTATCAGAACGAACTGCTGAACTTGAGCAAGCACAAGCCAAACTCAGCCATATTATCAACAGTGCGATCGCAGCCATTATCAGTTTTCGGGTTTTTGCCAATCGGGATTGGGAGTATGAATATTTTTCTACAGGCTGTGAAACCATCTACGGCTACACTCCTCAAGAATTCATGGCAGATAAACATCTCTGGCTGTCGCGCGTACTACCAGAAGACCGAAAGACACTAATACTACCACTTTTTGAGTATTTCTTTACTGAAGGCTCGACTAAAATAGAGTATCGATTTTGTCATCAAGATGGTTCTATACGCTGGATTGCCAGCACTTATACCTCTCGTCGTGATCAAGTTAGAGATTGCTGGGTGATTACGGCTGTTAACACTGATATTAGCGATCGCAAACAAGCAGAACAGAAAATCCGTGAACAAGCTGCATTGCTTGATGTTGCATCGGACGCCATTTTTGTGCGCGATTTACAACACAACATTTTATTCTGGAACCAAGGTGCAGAACGCCTTTACGGTTGGCAAAGTGCGGAAGTACTAGGCAAAAAAGCGAATCAGCTATTTTCTGAAGAGACTTTACCTCAACTTGAATCAGCCATGAAAATTTTGCTGGATCAGGGTAAATGGCAAGGTGAATTGGAACACACTACAAAAGATGGTAAAAAAGTCATTGTCCAAAGCCGTTGGACACTCGTGCAAGATGACACCGAACAACCAAAATTTATTCTCACCGTTAACTCTGACATTACCGAGAAAAAGCAACTCGAAGTCCAATTTTATCAGGCGCAAAGGCTAGAGAGCCTCGGCACCCTAGCAAGTGGTATAGCTCATGACATGAATAATATCCTGTCACCGATTCTGACAGTTGCTCAACTGCTACCACTGAAACTTCCCAATTTAGATGATAAAAATCGCCAACTACTCAAAGTATTAGAAGATAACTCCAAACGTGGTGCGGAACTAGTCAAGCAAATTCTGTCTTTTGCACGAGGAGCAGAAGGTAAGCGGGTTCCTCTACAAATAAAACACCTCATCAAAGAACTGGAGCGAATTATCAAAAGCACATTTCCCAAATCAATTGAAATCTGCACCGAAGTCACACAACCTCTTTCTACAGTTTTGGCAGATTCCACCCAAATACATCAGGTGTTGATGAATTTATGTGTAAATGCTCGTGATGCCATGCCCCAAGGAGGTACTCTCACTATTGCTGCTGCAAACTTCTTCGTTGATGAAAACTATGCGAGGATGAATCTGGAAGCAAAAATAGGTAACTACGTGGTGATCAGCGTATCAGATACAGGATGCGGTATCCCCAAAGAGTTATCGGAGCGAATTTTTGAACCCTTTTTCACAACCAAAGAACCAGGTAAAGGCACAGGATTAGGACTTTCTACGGTTATTGGTATCATTAAAAACCACGATGGTTTTGTAAACTTATGTAGCCAAGTGGGCAAAGGGAGCGAATTTAAGGTATTTTTGCCAACTAGTGAACAAGCCGCAACACAGGAAGATGATCACTCGCAAATGCCAAAAGGTAATGGCGAATTAATTCTAGTTGTGGATGATGAAGCATCAATTCGAGAGATTACCAAAACCTCACTTGAAGACTACAACTATACAACTCTGATTGCGCGTGATGGCGTTGAAGCATTTTCACTCTACGCCCAACACCAAAATGAAATTCGCCTTGTATTGATGGATATGCAAATGCCATGGATAGATGGGTTAAACGCTATTCGCGTTCTGCAACAAATGAATCCTTCTGTTCAGGTGATTGCTGTCAGTGGACTTGCATGCAACCGTCAATTGTTAGAAGTTAATGGTATCAACGTAGGGGCATTTTTATTGAAACCCTACACTCTTGAGGAATTATTAGACACAATTAAATATGTATTGGAAAGTTGACCAATAATTCCGGAAGTTGCTACAGGAAATGTAATTGATTTCAGGTGCAAATCTAATTGCTCTGCACTCAGGCTCGGACAACAACTAGAATTAACTAGTGTGTCTTGGTTTGGGTTTAAAAAGTGTCTGATTCTTTGTCTCTTCGCGATCGCTACCTCGCTTTAGTTGATGAAATTGTGGAAACTACGCTCAAGGGCAAGATCAGTTCCGTTGAGCAAGTGTATCAAATGTTGCTCAAAGCTGTAACGGCTGGGACGGGGGAAATATTTAAATTGGCGTTGAGCGATCGCCTCAATGGCATTCAGCAACAAGTGGACAACGAAAAAGACGAACTCAAAAAAGCCAAGTCCACCCGTAGTTTGAGGGCTATAAAGACAATCCAAACTCAATGGCAACGGGTTGAAGAACAAAACAAAGCCACAGAAACTACAGCAACAGCAGTTAAAGAAATTACCACAGCATCACCGGGAGAACAACTAGGTACTTTTTTACGTGTCACTGATCCCAATAGTCAGTATCGCCTCAACTTACAACAGCTTCAGCAATTGTCAAAAGCTTTACAACAATTTGCTCAACCAGACTCTGATTTACAGCAAATCTCAGAAGGTATTACCCGTGGGATTGCATCTTGGCAGCGACTGCAAGACCATTTAGTTAGCTGGATGTATGAGCCAAATCGCGAATCCTTGGGTTTTGGCGGTATACCAGGCGAAAGTGGCCCTTGGGCTACTTGGGCTAAACAACTACAAAGCGAGTTACCCCATGCACTGTTTCGCGCCTTTGCCAAAGAGGAATCTGCCATCGATTTTGCCAGACAACACCGTCAGATTAGCCTCAGAGATTGGGTGGAAATTACAATCATTTTCCAATACTTACAACGGGGATTAGTCCACTGGTTTGACCAGCAACCTTACAATGTGAAAGCCGGGTCAAAGCTTTCTATTTCTACATATTTGACCTTTGCAGTGATCTGGAGTCAATTGGCAAGTGGTTTTAGTGAAAATATCACCTACAGTAATGCCGCCTCACAGGTAATGTTACAAATATTGCGTAACTTTGCCCAGGCTCAGTATTTTCCACTATATGGTGGCATCTTTGCTTCTTTTTCTGGTAGTTACTTACGCGATACCTTGAAGTATCTGGATGAACCATTGCGGAGAGTCGAAGGTACGCAAGAAAAAGCCAGGATATTAACAATTTTGGGTTATTCACAACGAGCTTTGGGACAATATGACAGTTCAATTAACTTTCATCAACAGGCTTTAGAGATTGCTCGTCATGCAGGCGATCGCCCCTGTGAAATCGCTAATCTCAACCATCTGAGCCGTACTTATGTGCAAGAGCAAAGATATGCAGAAGCAATAGATTACAGTCAAAGAGCATTAATCATGAGTCGGCAAACAGGGGATAGGACAGGAGAAGCTTATGCTTTGGTAAACTTGGGTTACAGCGAAGTCATGCAAGCTCAACAACAAGAGCAAATAGAACCTGAAACCTATGAAATGCCAATTAACTATTTGCAGCAAGGTTTAAAACTATCCGAACAATTAGGTGATGTGCAAAGTAAAGCCTTGTGTTTAAGTAGTTTAGGTATTGCTTATTTAGTCATTGGAGATTCACAAAACGCCATTAAAAATTTAGAAGAAGGCTTTAAAACAGCACAGATATCCGGTGATTTATATCTCCAAGGATTAAATTTAGCTAATTTAGGCGAAGTAAATTATAACTCAGCAAATTTTGTCAGAGCGATTTACACAGGTTGTTTAGGAATGTATTTGTTAAACCAAATTGCTTCCCAAGAGTGGTTAAAAGTAGCTAGATTATTAACAATATTACAAGGTCAACTTGGCGTAGAAGCTTTTCAAAATGTCTTGCAGCAAAATCGCCCGAAAATTATTTCTGTAATTGGTATGGATGGATACGATTATCTTCCGCAATTATTAGAAGAATATAGACGCCAGATGTAGAGATAATGATTGTTAATTAATTAAGAATTTCACTTTGAGATTTGATACTTAACCTACGTATTTTCTCACGATTAAATTCGGATTGCTATAGAATTTTCCCCAGTCTCATTGGTAAGTAAAAGACTGGGGAAAAGGTTTAAAGAGTAAAGAGTAAAGAGAAAGTTATGAATATCCCAATACGGTTCAGTTAAGGCTAAAAACTAAAACTAGCGTAGGTTGGGGAGCCAGTGCGTTGCGGGGGTCCCAAGAGTTGTAGCACCTGGCGTTTGAGGAACGTAGACGCGCCCTGCGCGGCTGATCGCAGAGTAACTCAACATTATCAAAGCTTTGTTGGGTTGAGTGCAAGCGAAACCCAACCTACATTTCTTCTTAACTGAACCGTATTGATGAATATCCCTCCTTTACTCCGAAAATTTCAAAAATTTTAAACTTCAGCACCTGGTTTTGGTTCAGCACCCATAGGTGATACATAATCACGAAAAATATTTATTTGCTGACCAAAATCTAATTCTTTAATCTTATTCAAGAGTTCCTTAGCTTGAGAAGAAAGCTGATAGTTTGGAGGCATAGGAACGATAGTAGCATTTTCCATTCCTTGCGCTAAACGATACCAAAATAATAACTTAGTAGTATCGCTCATTGAACCATATTCACGGGTATATCTATTGTCTGCTTTGTTGATTAAATCCCGTTGTAATTGTAGTTGTTCTTCGTGGGATAATTCCTTAACTTGATTGAACAAACCTTCAGCAATATTTGGTGAAACAGTGCTAGCATCAGGGGCAGCAGGAGTAATAGAATCACCCATTTCTGTGTATATGAACCAGAATAAAGCTAACTGTTCATCTACAGGTAAATTTTGAAAAGCATGGACACATTCACGAATAGTTGGATCGTTAGTTTGAGTGTATGTCATGATAACTCCGATTGCCATTAATTAAGATACCAATCGTCAAGTTAACAAATCTTTATTGAGTATTTAACCCTACTGAAGACAGATGTGTCTCAACCAAATTGAATAAGAATTAAAAGGGGTAATTGGTAATTGGTAATGAATAATAGGATACACTATCTGTATTTGATCACGCAGTTTGCGATCGCCAATGTTATAGCCTGGCTCATCCTTAACACCAGTACCATAAGACTCGGTAATTTCCTCCGGTAAGTCAGAAATTTGCTGTGATCAATTCTCCTGTTGAGCTTGCTTATCTGGATCTACTTGGTTTAGTTGAGCATCTAAATCATCTTGAGCTTGATAATTTTGTTGAATGTTTGGATCTACCATAAATACTTGCCATTTGTTGCATCCTCACAATAACGCTTTATTTTCTAGGGTTTGTCTTCCAAGCGATGTATACCTCTAGAAATAAAATCATTTCAACCTTTAGAGCGAAGAGTAGTTAGGGATTTGTGAATACTCTTATAAGAGTGAATCCACGCTATAGCCACTTCATAAAAGTTATGAGTTATAAATTTTATTAATATTCATACATTTATAACTCATAACTATTTTTTCAAGTTAATTCATCATTAATTAGGAATGTAATGTAAAAAGCGTTTGATCAATCTATTTCTCAAGGCAGACTAAAACTGATGCAAAAATGCTTCCTGTGATTGAATGCATCTAAAAATTAAAATATAAAATTTATCTTTATGGTCAAGCTAATGATACAAAGTTAGGATTTATCCTTAATAATTTCACAAAAATATTCAGGGTTAAATCCTAACTATTTCTTATGATTTTCATCAAAATCATGGCTTGCTTATTTTTGTGATTGATTCATATGAAGAATATCAAAACCTTAGATAAACTGAGTAGGGGAATGAAATGTCAATGAATAGTATTAAAAATAAAAAAGTTGCTATCCTCATAGAAAATGACGTAGAGGATGCAGAATTTCAAGTACCATATAATGCGCTTAAGCAAGCGGGGATGGAAGTAGTTGTTCTCGGTTCTCGGATGAATGAAAAATATCATGGGAAAAGAGGCAAAGTTTCTATGCAACCCGATGGCACAACAACAGAAGCAATGGCTTCTGCATTTGATGCTGTCATCATTCCGGGTGGTATGGCTCCCGACAAAATGCGGCGGAATCTCAATACAGTAGGTTTTGTCCAAGATGCTATGCAACAAGGAAAATTAGTAGCTGCGGTTTGTCACGGGCCACAAGTTTTGATTGAAGGCGACTTGCTTAGAGGTAAACAAGCCACTGGCTTTATCGCAATTCGCAAAGATATGATTAACGCTGGTGCTAATTATATAGATGAACCGCTAGTAATTGATGGAAATTTAATTACATCGCGTCAACCTGGAGATTTGGCAATATTCACGACAGCGATTTTAAGTCGTCTAGGCTATGGTGGCAAAGAAGCCGCATTACCTGATGAAAGTGACCGCACAGCCGAATGGTGGAAATTAGCTGATGCTTGGGGTGGTTCCACCAAAGGTGAGATTGTTAAAGCTTTAAATACCGCTTTAGCTGGTCAGCGTTATAGCTTAGAAGCTTTAGATAACTACATCCAAAAAGAATCAGATGCACAAATCAAATCTGTTTTTCAAGAGATGATTCCGGTGAAACAGCAGCATATTCAAAGATTGGAAGCACGACTTGAAGAACTGGGTGAAAAACCTTCTTTGGCTGCAAATATCGCCGATAAATATGCCAAAGTGAAAACTAGTCTCACTGGTAGTGATGATATCTACCAATTACGCAGCGCCTTGGGTGATCTGCAAACGGGTATAGGTGACATTGGTAACTTGATGGCAGCACTTACCGACCCAGTATCAACCAGAATTTTCACCGAAATCCATAAAGACCTCTTAAAGTGCGAGCAGCGTCTAGTAGAGCTGTATCGCTCGCGGATGGATGTAGAAGTAAAACCAGCTCAACCAACTACAGGTGCAGCCGTAACTATGTAGGTCTTTTTAGGACGAACCAAACAGGCGCAGGGAGGGAAAACAACGGTAACAGAATTGTCTTTGCGCCGTGATGGTTCGTTAATTTGCAGGGAAGGAAATAGAAAAATGACATCAACACCAGGAGATGAACTCAGTAGCAGCCAAAGTGAAGCCAGCGAAGCCGAACGTTGGGCTTCTTTAATTGGCGGTAGTGCGATGGTGTTAATGGGTTTGAGACAACGCTCTTTGCGGGGCGTTTTGATGGCGTTAGCAGGTGGGGGTTTGATTTATCAAGGTGCAACCAAACAAAGCACGATTCAACAGGCGCAGGAAGCAATAGGCATGAATCAAGCTATCAAAGTGGAAAAGACGGTAACTATTAATAAATCAGCAGATGAACTTTATCGTTTTTGGCATAACTTTGAGAATCTGCCCAAGTTTATGAAACATCTGAAATTTGTCAAGGTATTTGACGACAAAAGATCACATTGGATCGCTAATGCACCTCTAGGTCAAAGCGTGGAATGGGATGCATATATCTTAGAAGATCGGGAAAACGAATTTATTTCTTGGGCATCCGCACAAGGAGCAGATGTTGAGAACTCTGGTTTTGTCCGCTTTAAGAAAGCGCCTGGTGATCGGGGTACAGAAGTCAAAGTTGTGATGGAATATAGCCCACCTGGGGGAGCATTGGCAGCAGCTGTAGCCAAACTTTTTGGTGAAGAACCAGAACAGCAAATTGGCGATGAATTACGCCGTTTCAAAATGCTGATGGAAGCAGGTGAAATTGCCACAACAGAAGGGCAACCAAAAGGACATGGTTAGTGGTTGGTAGAAAGTAGTTATTAGGAGGATTCTATGAATAGAGTAATTTCTTTGGTTAAAAATTTGCGTCTGCGTCAAATTATGACAGTTGTTTTAGCAGGATTGACAATTTTTGTCATGCAGGCATTTGGTAATGTACTGCCAGCCCAAGCTGATGAAACAGTGAAATCACCATACGGTTATTATTATAAAGGTACACCGGATGAGAATGTTGTCAACCGAGACTTTGACCAAAATAGAAACCTGATAAATAATGGAAAATCAACAGCAGATAACGCTAAAAATAATTTGAAAGAGACTGCTGAAAATGTCCGCCAAAAACTCAATCTTGATGAGCCACTACCCCAAAGTACAAAAGATTTTTTGAAATCAACTAAAGAAAAAACAGAAGAGTTAGTTGAACCAATTACTCAAAGTAGAGAAGGCTATTATCAGTATCAGAATAGATAATCTCACAGAATAAGTTGTCCTTAGTCATTAGTTATTTGAATCTGTGCAAATGACTAATGACTAATGACTAATAACCAATAATCAAGGATTTATAATAATGAAAGCAGTTTGCTGGCATGGTGCTAATGATGTCCGAGTCGATACAGTGCCAGATCCAAAAATTCTTAATCCTCGTGATGCTATTGTCAAAATTACCTCAACGGCAATTTGTGGTTCTGACCTCCATCTTTACGACGGTTTTATCCCCACGATGGAAAAGGGTGATATTCTGGGTCATGAATTTATGGGGGAAGTCGTTGAAGTTGGCAGTGGAGTAAATAATATTAAAGTAGGCGATCGCGTTGTTGTTCCCTTTACCATTTCCTGCGGTAACTGCTTTTTCTGCAACCGGGATTTGTGGTCGTTATGCGACAATTCCAACCCGAATGCTTGGATCGCAGAAAAGCTGATGGGTCACTCACCTGCCGGTCTATTTGGCTACTCGCACATGCTCGGTGGTTATGCAGGTGGTCAGGCGGAATATGCCCGCGTGCCGTTTGCGGATGTGGGTTTGTTCAAAATTCCCGATGGCTTAACAGATGAGCAAGTATTATTTTTGACAGATATTTTTCCAACAGGCTACATGGCCGCAGAGAACTGTCGTATTCAATCAGGAGATATTGTTGCAGTTTGGGGTTGCGGGCCTGTTGGACAATTTGCCATTAAAAGTGCTTTTATTTTGGGAGCAGAACGTGTCATCGCCATAGATCGTATTCCCGAACGTTTACGTTTAGCAGAAACTTACGGCGGTGCGGAAACTATTAATTACGAAGACGCCGATCCAGGCGAAGTCCTCAAAGAAATGACTGGTGGTCGTGGTCCTGATGCAGTCATTGATGCAGTGGGGATGGAAGCTCACAGTATGGATGCGATGGGTGTATACGATAAAGTCAAGCAAGCAGTACGTCTCGAAACAGACAGACCAACCGCACTGAGACAAGTGTTAGTTGCTTGTCGTAAAGGCGGTAATGTTTCGATTCCTGGTGTATACGGTGGTTTTCTCGACAAAATCCCAATGGGTGCAGCTTTCAACAAAGGCTTGACCTTCCGCATGGGACAAACCCACGTCCACAAATACTTACGCCCCTTACTTGAACTCATCCAAGAAGGCAAAATCGATCCATCATTCATAATTACCCACAAACTACCCTTAGAACAAGCACCCCACGCCTACGAGATTTTCAAGCACAAAAAAGACAACTGCATTAAAGTCGTCCTCAAACCATGAGATAACCTTCCAACAGGACAAGGGAACAAGGGGAGTAAGAAAAACAGAATATAAGGTGCGTCTCACACTTACAAGATTTTAGAACCATTCACTGCGGTTGAGGCAACTAGTCCGCCTGCCCAAGTTCATGGACGGGATGAAAACTAAGGATTTGTGTAATGTATTTTTCTTGGTGTCTTAGTGTCTTGGTGGTTAAAAAACAACTATTGAAACACCAAGACGCTAAGACACTAAGAGGGAATATAGCTTGGTAACTCAAATAATGATTCTTTAGAGGTGGGAAGTATCAACAAATTTAAGATACAGCAACTACAGGTAATAACACTTGGGAAAGGGAATCACCCCCCGAACTAATTGTTAATGTAATAATTTCTGCTTCCATACCCACGATTGAATTATTACCAGGATTAATTGCATAGGCTGGAAAACAAGCTGCACTTAAGCTTAATCGTAAGGCATTACCTCTAGTAATTCGCGCACAGATAGTTTGCAATTGAATTTTTCTGGTGATGCGATTCATGCCATCTTGACAACGCAAATAACCTTGCGTCAAGTTATATACTTTTCCATCAGGATAAATTTCTGATAGTACCGCAGATAAATCAAAGCTGGGTTGATCAGCACTACAGGAAATAGCGACGACTACATCGCCGGCTACATGCAAGTCAAAATCAAGTGGTTCACTGGTGTAAGTTAAAACATCTGAGCGACAATCAATATGCGATCGCTCAAAAATACCCGCAGGTATAGCCGCATGACCACCCAAAGCAGGGACTGGTCGCCAGGGGTCATGAACTAAGATGTCATCTACACCAGATTCGGGACAAGTTGTGCTGAGAATGCCTTCGTCTTCCCGAATATTGGCAATTCCGTAACTTGACAAAAAGTAAGTTTTATGTTCAAATTCTGGAAGTCCGGGAAAACCTTGCCAAGTATTACTGCCCATCTCAAACATCCACACAGGTAGCTGATTATTTAAACCAGTGTCCACACCTTTCAGAAACTGGTCAAACCAACATATCTGCATCCGATCTACAGGGCTAATAGCATTAATACCGAAGTCCACTTCCCCAACTTTGCGATTCCAAGGTAAATGCGTCCACGGCCCCACTAAAAGCTGTTGGCGGTACTGACTCCGCGCTGCCATATCTTTGTATAAATTCAAAGTGCCACGTAAATACGTATCGAACCATCCGCCGATATGGAACATGGGCAAATCAACATTTTTTAGGTGCGTTTTGGGCGAAAGATTTTCCCAATAAGCATTAGGTTGGGAATGTTCTACCCATTGGTGATAGAAAGAATCGGGGACAAGATTTTTGAGAACTTCTGGACGAGTAGGAAGTGGATCGTACAGAGGTAAATTTCGAGATGCACTCAATAAACTTTGATAGGCTTGTTTATCTCCTCGCAAACGGGCGGTTTCTGTTGCTAATTGTATTGCCCAAGCCAGATTTGTATGCAAACAGAATGCACCGCCTTCATAAGCCCAATCGGTGTATAAATCATAACCTATCATCGCCGGACAAATAGCTTTGAGGGCAGCTGGTTTAGCAGCAGCAGCGTATAGTTGAGTCATCCCTTGGTAAGAAAAACCATACATTCCGACTGCACCATTACTACCGGGTAAATTTGCAGCCCAATTGACCGCATCTTCACCATCAGCAATTTCGTGAGCAAATAATTTGAATTCACCTGCTGATGTCCCACGTCCCCGGACATCCTGAATTACGACAATGTAACCTTGGCTAGCGTACCAAGTCGGATGAGCATAGACAATAGTAGATGCGATCGCTCTACCATAGGGTTGGCGCATCAGTAATACAGGAAATTTCCCTTCAGCATCCGGGCGATAAATATCAGCATCCAGACGGACTCCATCGCGGGTATACATGGATGCGGTTTGTTTGGGAAGGACTTTAAGCATGAGTATGATGGGGAGATGATAAATTCAACCACAGTATAGATGCAGATTGCATTAATTCGTAGCTTTTTTAAACGCAGAGGGACGCGGAGTCAGCGCGGAGTTTTTCCGAGTTTTTTTCGCTACGAATTCGTGAAATGTTGTACTTAGCAGCCAAGGTAAAGTTTTTTATTCATTGTGGTTTACGCAGTTCATGTTGGCTACTCCCAATCTTGAAATTTATCGCCAGTACTGCGAAGTACAGAATTTAACTGGGTGCGGTGAGTTTCAAAGTTGGCGGCGATGGAAATAAAGATAATACCTGCGACTAAGCTAATAATCCATTTAAAAAATGAGTAGCGCAAGCTAAAAAGTACCAATTGATAAAAACCAGTAATCAAAAAGGTAGCTGTACCAATATAAAGAAAAGCCCGCACTCGCAAACCTAAACCTGCAAAAATGGCGATGAGACTAAAAATTCCTGGTATGAGAGCTGTATCTTGGTGAAATAAAATTGCCCATCCGCAAATTAAGCCGCTACTCAACAATCGCCAGTAGTGACGACTGGTTTTCATCTCTGGTTGTCTGAGTTGTGGATCAAATTGGGCAATATATAGTAGTGATAAACCAATGACTGTGACATACCATAAACTATTATTCAAGCCGAATGCAGCAAACCAACGGAAAATAGCCCAATCAATCAACGCCACACTGATGTAAGTCATACGGAATTGATGGCTAATTATGCCGAGGAAAGCATAAAATCCGGCTGTTAACAGCAAAGCGATGGGATGAATTGTCTGCCTGGTTTCCCATAAAAGTATTAGTGGTATGATGTAGGCGGCTCGTTGCCAAGGTCTTTTTGACCAACCCCAGTTCTCCCAAGGTAAGATGTAGAGGAAATAGGCAACGATACAAGCGATCGCAGCATTCCAAGGTACTAACGGCCCAGCAAACCATTGTCCCACAGCCGTTTCTCGCCAAAAGATTCTCATTGCAGCTACTTCTAATAACCCCAGGTAAACCCAGATTTCATCAGGTGTAACAGCTGAGGTACGAGATTCTTCTCTCTGCTGTGGAAATCTTCCTTGAAAAATCGCATAACGAATCAAAAATATTCCTGTTCCTAAACCCAAGAGGCGGTTGACTTGAATGGGTGCAGCGATCGCAATTATTAATAAAAGACTACTCCAAGCCCAGTGCAGATGAGCAATTATTTTTAATTCTTGTGGTGTCAATCGTAAATAATTGACCAGCCAAGGCGACAATAGACGATAGGCATACATTATAGTTGTGCCTAAAGCTGACATGGCAATTAAACCATCGCCCCATGCACCCCCTGAAGCTTGCAGCATTTGATAGAACAATAGTTCATAAGCAGAAACTGATATACCGAGAATTCCCAGGTAAACTAGGGGTTTGAATTCTTGCCGACGTCGCCCGACTCCAATGACAATGACAGCTACACCCAAAGATGCTAAACCTGTCCAGTCTGTGAAGGTATTCAAGCGCAGCAGTAAACTGAAACCTGCATAAATCAACGGGAGAATATGAAAGCTGCTCGGTAATCTTTCTAAATGGTGTCGGCGTTGCCACCATTCGCCAAATAGTTGAGAGAATAAACCCAAGGCGATATTAGCGATCGCAATTTGAATCATAGAGCGATCGCTAAAAGCCAGCAACTCAGCAATTAATAATTCTAAACACCAACCGATGCCATAAAAACCAAAGTTTGTCGGTTGTCGCCAACTACGATAAATTATGGCTGTCAAAATAATGACATCAGCAGCTACATATAATAATCCGGGAGTTGCAACACCCTGGTAAACCCAGACAGAGTGTAGTGTCAAACTTAATAACTCTACACTAGTTAGTGCGATCGCCCATCTGTCTGTCGCAATTGCATATATACTTGCTAATTCATGACTTCTATTTTGCAAAGTTGTGCGAGTTAACCATAATCCCAGAATAGTGATTGCCCCAACTATAAACCAGCTCTGTGCTGATAATTTTGCTACTTCCCACAGCAAGGTGGCGATCGCACTCAAAATAAAACCGACTGTAATTACCGCAAATCGGTTGTGTCTTAAAAAACTAGTATTAACAAACATCAAAGCCGCAGCAACTGCCAAACCAATTAATCTGACTGTCGCTAGAGGTAAAGTTAGTAACTGGGTAAGCCCTAATCCGATGACACTCAAAACAGTGGTTAAATCTCGCTTTTCTCCACCGCTACGACTAGCTACACCTGTGAGAGTGAGGGGAGTAATCAACCAAATCAGCCCCCAATTGGCATTACTAACAGCATAGTTTCTCCAGACAGATTCAGCATTCACCCAAAGTAGGTAAAAACTAATTGCAGCTAGTCCCAAACCAATATACCAAGCACTACGTTGCCACCAACCATAACCAAGACTAAATAGCCACTCGGCTACCATTATGACTAACAAAATTGTTGCCCAAATTTCATTACTCAGATTTGGGAACATCCAATCAATGATTGAACACAGCGTCAATACTCCGGTGAGATGAGTCAGATATATTAAGGTTGGAGAGACAGGGAAGGATGAAGATGAAGCATCTTCAACGGGTTCTCTGTTCCGATACATGTACCTGCGGGTGACAACTGCTAAAGTAATTGTGGATAGAAGTAAATTTAGCGATCGCAATGCTGGGTTAACTAAAGCAATTACAGTTAACACACAAGCAAAACCAAATGTTAGCTGTTCACCAAACTTAGCTATTTCTCTTCTTTGAATGCGGTACAGCTGATCTGTCAGCACCACCATCAAAATCACGTAGGGAAATAAAGCGATACTTAGTAAAGCCCAAGCTTCACCTTGAGAATTAGTGAGTTGAGTTGCTGTGGCGATCGCTAACTTCTGCAATTCGTAGGGTACTAATCGCCAACCCAGCCAAATTGTCTCTAAACCGATTGCAAAAATAGCTATAAAATCACGCTGGCGGTTATATAGTTGCAAACGACGGGCGAAAAACCACAAAGCCAAGCCACTTACAGCTATTGCTTGCCCAGGATGATATGCTACTGAAAATAGCCAACCAAGGAGTAATAAGATACCACCGATTAGTTGCCAAGGTACTTGTAGAGACGTACCATGGTACGTCTCTACATTTGTACCATGGTATGTCTCTACATTTGTTGATAATGCTAACCAAGTCATCAGCCATCCGCAAATACCAACAGCTAATCCCAACTGGGTAACATCGAGGTGGTGAATGAAAATTCCCCTAATTAATAAAACCAGCAAGGCATAAACCACGACAGAGGCAGATAAACTAATACCATTACCAATTTGTCTATCTGTTTGTTGTGACAGTGAGCGAGTTTGATAGACTGTAATTAGAGTCGTTCCTACTACTGCTAGATAAAGCGCTATTAGGGGAAATTCGGGTAAATTCCAGCCCCAGTGTAGATAACTTAATCCGAGAATATTAACTAGAAATAATTTCTGATTGGCTAAATTGGCAGCAAATAACCGACTTTGTCCAATTAAAACTGTAATTGCAGTTAGACAAATAGCAGCGATCGCCACTACAATCCAGTTCACAGGATTTTGCCACAACCCAAAGCGGTCTATTGCCCAAAAATTTATCGGTACTAACAAAAGCGTGACAATTAACAATGTCTGCGCTGTCAGTCTTAAATTACTTTGCTTGGCTGTCCAAAAACTCATTCCCCCAAAACTCAGGGTATAAGCAAACAAAACTCCATACTGTCCAGCTGCGGGAAATCTTTCCCACTGGCTAGCTGCTAGGACTCCTGAAGACAGCACTACTAGAAATACTCCCAAAAATAGCAGCCAACGCACACTTAATTCTGATAAAAGTGACTGCAATACTTCTGTTGCGAAATTTGGTTTGACTGGTTCTGGTGCGATCGCATTTACAGATAATTGTACAGCCTCAGATGTGGCAGTTGCTTTCTCTGGTTCAGGTTGAATTTGAGGTTCTAATACTAAGTTGCAAACAAGATACTCTCGACACAGTTGCTTAACTTGGGCATCAGATATCAAGCCCAAATGCAGCCAGGTATCAAGTCCCTGTAATAACTGCGGATGGTAAGATGGCAACCTGACTTCAATTTTGAGTGGGCGATCAAGTGGGGATGACATAAGTAGTAGCAATGCAGCTATGATACTTAAATCATCTGTTTTTCCAATTATATTTTCCCTTTAGCTGTGCCACTTATGTTGCTGACTTTCGTTAAGTTTTATTTTAGTGCTGAAAGAGGACTAAAGTCCTCACTACCAACTTTTAATTATTTACTTGAGAACGAAGAATATTTTGTGTTGATATATACATCAAAATCAAGAAAGGAGTGACCAGAAGTAATACCAAATACCAGGGAACACCTGCATATAAAAAAGAATTAGACCACACATTTATCGTGCTGCTTGCATACTCATTTGCTTCTGAGTATGTATCTTTAATAGTTATGATTGGTGCATGAGTTAATATCCGCACAATATTGCCATATGCGCCATTGATCATATCTATTGGTTGACTCTGCCAAAAATTCCAAATAAAATTATTGTTAACATCTAGAGTCGCAATACCGCGTTGCAGGGCGTACATCATGCGAAAATGCCAATTGGAAATTATGGAGGACAAAGCAAGAATAAAACCAAAACTAGCTAACAAAATTGTGGTAATTCTCAAGACTATTTTTTGCCAAATAAATTCTAGATTAACCGCAAAAGGTAAAAAAGCGATCGGCACAATAGTAATCAAGTGACGGGAACCCCATCCGGCGGCACCATACCAGTTTCTCAACTTAGCATGAAGTAACAACCAGAGTATAGTCATTGCTGCAATGTATATTGCTTCTTTCTTATGTTCTTTGTAAAACTTTTTGAATAAAATTACAGACAAAATTAGTAAAGGAGCATAAATAAATATGCTTTTGCCTGGACTGAAAAGTAAACCAGTTATTCCTATAAAAATATTACCGTTTAAGGCATTAGTTTCAGCATAAACAGCTGTTTGTACAGGAGACTTATAGAAAATTCCTGTTCTTAAATAATTATACCAAGATTGCCAGACGAAAAAAGGTATAAGTGTGAAAATTGCTAATGATATTTCTCGAAAACGAGTTTTTAAAGAGGAACGATAAATACTAAATAAATAACCAAAAGTTGCTATAATCGCTAGAATCATACTGACTCTAGTAATAAACGCTAGTCCCAAGCAGAAAAAACAACCAAATAAGAACTTGAAATTATTTGTCTGACGATATCTTAAAATCAAAAAGAAAGCAGAAGTAAATAAAGTAGTACATAGTACACCATCAAATAGATTTCTAGAATAAGTCCATAAATAGGTAGTTAAAGTTAAACAAAGGGTTGCAATAAAACTAGGTATTATCGTTTGAGAAAATCCGATTCTTAAAATAGCAAAAAAAACAGTCGCAGTCAGAGATACATAAATTCCTGCCTGAAACGACAAGATAAATTGCTGAATTTTCTCTATATTTTCATGACTAATAAATCGGGATAAAATATTTTCTAAAAAAACGTTCAGCAGTGCAGTTGGCAGGAGAAAAAGCGTATTACCAATTTCATGTCCTGCATAACTTCTACCATTAGGCGCTACTTGAAATACACCTTCTTGTACAGTATCAAATCCTAACTGACCATGCTTAATAATTTGCACTGCAACGTGGTAATGAAATACTCCTTCTGAGGAATCAACACCACTATTAGTTAAAGCAAACAAAGCGCAGAAAAAAACAAATACACTTAGATAAAGTAAGTTAATTGAGTAAAAATTAGACCACCCGGCGATTAATTTTCTCATATTATTGTTTTCGCTATATCTGTCCTTCAAATACTTTTCCCTAAAGCTATCGCCCAAATTCCACTCATGAGTAAACCAACTCCAATCCACTGAGTAGGCGATACTTTTTCTTGAAGAAGAATAGAACCTGCCATGGTTGTAGCCACCACAGTCAACCCGATAACTACAGGATAAGCAATAGATAAATTAAATTGTCCTAAAACTTTTATATAAACAATTGTACTTAAAAAGTAGAGAAAAATTCCTCCAAATAAATAGATATTCAAGGGATTTTGACCTGAGCCTAATTTCAAAAAAGTTTGAGCTACAGTATTTAAAGCAACTGTAACTAAAATCAAAAAAATCAAAAAAATATGACTAAGCACGACTATGATTGCTCCCTAAATTAATTATTTTTCAGGTAAAATTTATTCTATCCAACCTTGATGTTTCAGCCAAAGAATTAAAAAGCAGGTAAAAATCCAACCTGCCACAGTAACCAAAATTGCCAAAATTACTCAGACAAGTCTAAACACTGTTATTTATATCAGAGAAAATAAATATTGTTTAATTTTTTACTTAATCTTCAAATATTTTTTATGTATCATTACTTGTTCTTTACCAAAAAGTTAACGGGAGTGTGAAAGAAAGTGCCTTTCAAGGAGGGGATGAAACACGACACGGCAGGTTATAAAGGTGCCTTCCAATTTTTTATTAACTCTGGTAACGCTAATCTTAACCGCTCTTGCCAGTCAGAGACGGATTTTAAATCCTTGGCTAATTCCTCATCCATCCGCAAACATACTGGGCTACTTGTTAAAGGTTTTTCCCTACAGGTTGTATATCTATTTTTGTGTTTTTTCTGGAATGGCATAAGCATCTGCTGTATGTTCATGTATACTTGTATAAGTAACACATTAAGAGAGGTGATTGCAAGGTGTATGGATGCCAGCAAAATCTAATTAACCCTGACGACGATCTAAAAGCCGTTCTTGAGTTTATCTGCTCGGAGTCGCACAAATTAACCAACTGCGGTATTTATTATGCTCGTCAATTGTTTTTTAAGACTAAGAAGATAATTGGCAAGTTTGACCTTGAAAAAGAATACAAAACTAATAGGCATTATCAGGTTTTGCATTCTCAGGCAGCACAGCAAATATTGAGAACAGTTGCGGAGTCATTCAAGTCTTTTAAGGAGTTAGACAAGAAATATCGCAAGGGTGAATTGCACTTTCGCCCAAAAGCTCCCAACTATCGGAGAAAAGACGGTTTAGCAATGGTAAGTTATCCTAAGCAAGCATTAAGACTTGTTGGGGACAAAATCAAGATACCGCTTGGAACGACTGTGAAAAGATGGTTTAAGCTTGATAGTTTTGCAATTTCAATGCCTTCTAATTTGCAGTTTAAAGATATTAAGGAATTGCGAATACTGGCTAGAAATCAATGCTTTTATGTTGAGTTTGTCTATGAAAAACAACCTCAATCCAAGTTGGATGTTGACCCAAGTAACGCTTTAGCGATTGACCCAGGCATAAACAATTGGTTGAGTTGTGTCTCTAATGTTGGGACTAGCTTTATTGTTGATGGACGTAAAGTAAAAAGCCTTAACCAGTGGTATAACAAGCGAGTTAGCATCCTTAAAGAAGGTAAACCGCAAGGCTACTGGGATGACAAATTAGCCCGCATCACAGAGAAGCGCAATCGACAAATGCGAGACGCAGTTAATAAGGCTGCAAAGTTAATTGTTGACCACTGTATTAAGCATCAAATTGGCACAGTTGTTTTTGGATGGAACCAGGGACAACGGCAAGAAGCGGTATTAGGTAAAACAACTCAATCTTTTGTGCAGATACCTACTGCGAAACTTAAAGAACGAGTTAAGCAACTGTGCGAAGAATACAGCATTAAATTTGTTGAAACTGAAGAATCATACACCAGCAAAACCAGTTTTCTAGATGGTGATTTTCTACCTACATTTGGCGAAAAACCCGAAGGGTGGAAGCCATCAGGAAAACGAGTAAAACGCGGGATGTACCGGACTCTCGAAGGAATTCTAATCAACGCTGATTTCAACGGTGCAGCGAATATACTTCGCAAAGTAGAGACACAATTAGGCTTAAGTCTAGTCAAGGTCTGTAGGCAAGTTTTGACCCTTGCTACCAGATACCGCATCTGGGAAACCAAAACTACAAAGCGCAGAGGAACGGATGCAACGCCTTCCTCGCAGCAACAGTTTAGAATCCCCGTCCATTTATGGCGGGGAGAGGTCAAAAAAAATAATTACCCAAAAACGATAAAACGAAGAGACGCCGCATCAGAATAATAATTATTCGTTTTTGGAAATCCATTGAACGTATTAAAACCCTAAATCAGCCTTCGCCAATTCCGCAGCAGCGAAAACCTCCTCATCTGATCTTTCCTCCCAAACAGTATCGCCAATTTCCGCATAAAAAACGGAATCGTAAGGACGAGTACGCACCACTACCGGCATAGGCACAGCGTGACCTAAAACTAAAGCTTGTTGCTTAGAATCTAACTTTGCCAAAACCGATTTCAAAGCACCAGCACCAGCTACACCTGTAAAAATCGCGTCGATATCTTTTTCATCGTTCAGCAAAGCGGTGACACGAGTTCCAATCTGGGACATGACTTCATTATCAATCCCAGATGGACGCTGATCCACTACCAAAAGCGTGACGAAATATTTCCGCATTTCACGAGCAATTGTCCCAAAAATAGTACTCTGGACTATGGCAGGATCTAAGAAGCGGTGGGCTTCTTCGATAGTAATCATCAACTGGGTTGGTTTATCGTTGGGATTTTTTGTCTGTAAAAACTTTTCAGCTTTGGCGACATAATGTTGATGAATACGGCGCGTAATCATATTTGTCACCAACATGTAAGAAAGCATATCCGATTGCGAACCAAACTCAATGACGACGTTTTTGCCTGCTTCTAGCGATCGCAAAACTTGATTAATATAATTATGCGGACAAGCCGCACGCATGTATTTTAAATTTTCTAGGCGAAACAGTTTGCGCTGTAAGGCGGTAATTGAACCTTGGTGTCCTCGCTTCTCTTCACACAGTAGCTTGATTTCTTCATTTGTCATACTCAACAATTGCAGAATCCAAGACTTACCGAACTCAGCAAAAAGAATATTAGCATTGTCTATGCTAGCGTCTGAAAGTCCTAAATCACGAGAGCATAATTTAATATCTTCTACTTCTATTTGATCGTAACTGAGGTAAAGTTCTTGCGCGTGAGGAACACCACGCCGTTTTGTAGATTCCGGATCGAGGGTATATACTTCTACTTTACTAGGAAATAATTGCTTTAAACCTTTAACAGTACTAAAATTTTTTCCTTCTGAAACAGCTTCCCAACCATATTCAGAATGCATATCAAATATTAGATTTACTGCTGCATTTTTGCGAATTGTGCCAGCTAAAAGTAATCTGGTTAAAAAAGATTTACCCGTTCCAGATTTGCCAAAAACACCATTACTACGTTCAACAAAACGGTTTAAATCTAGACACACGGGTACATCCATATCTAGTGGTTTACCGATGGAGAAATTTTTTCTTTGCGGATCATCTTCCCAACCAAAGACGCGACGAAAATCTTCTACCGAAGCATCATAAACTTGGCTAAAATGGCTAGGAATAGTTTTGACTGGCATCAATTCCATTGTTGTGCTTGTTTGCGGTTGAAATGATGCCAAAGAACTCATATTTTGAGATGTTGATGCTGGTTTTGTCCCATTTTCTCCGTATTCCAATTCTCCCATCTCTCCAGTTTCTAGAGGTGGAGTAAACATCAACATTGGTGCGAGAGTAATAGTACCGTAAGTACCACTTCCAGCTAAAACATCTCGTAAAAAAGTATCCTCCCAACTGGGAGGATTGGCAATAATTCTTTGGTTCGCAGTTCCCAGTGCTACATCTGTAAGCATACAGAAAAAGCGCGATCGCATCCCTTGCACCACTAAAAATTTACCGACTCGCATATCTTCAACCAAAATATCAGGATGCAATCGTACTTCTAATCCACCTGTTAGAGAACCTTGAGTAACTGAACCTAATGGTTGTCCTAAAGTCATCGCCTTAATTACATACTTACGTGCCTTATTCTATGTTGAAATCGTTGATGGTTGGTAGGTATTTGTTAGTAGTTGGTGGTTACTCTTTAATAGTTAGTGGTTAAAAACCAATGATAAATGACACTTGACCAATGACAAATGACTCATCACTCAATTTCAATCGAAGTCGGTGCGGTTGTACCTGTATTTGCTGTAAAATCCACTAGTGGTTTACGAAATTCAGCATAAAGGCGATCGCGCCAAGCAAAGAATCGTTCATAGGCTACATTATCTGCTAAACCAGGCACTCCTTTGCCTCTTAACGAAACTGGTAGATCCAAATAAGGCCCATCGGGAAATTTTAATAATATCGACAAACCAGCAACTGCTAAGTCAGCAAGAGTGGGTTGATCTCCCAATAAATAAGGACTATCTGCCAAAAGTAGACATAAAGCTTCTAAATCTTGCTTTAAGTCCGCGATCGCTTTTTGGACTATCTCTGGACTGTAACCGACTCCAAAACCTAAAACTTTGAGTAAATCGTTGGGTACTTCCCCAACAAAAGTTTTGAAAACATCTGGAACTGAACTTGGTAGTAAAGCTTTGCGAAAATTTTGATCTTGACTGATGGCATAAAAAAGACCTTTGCGTCCTTTTATACCAATTGATTCATCCGCCCACTCTTCCATCATTAAGCATAAACCCCGTTGTTTGCCATCTTGAGGTATAATCGGGCGTTCTGGATAATGTAAGTCTAAATACTTAGCTATCTCCGTAGAATCAGCAATATAGTTATAACCATCCTTCAAAACTGGTACTTGCTTTTGACCAGTGAGGCGAAAAAGCTCTACTTGTCCAATTCCGGGTGTAACTTCTATTTTGCGATATTGTAGCCCTTTATAATCGAGAATCAGACGAACTTTCTCTGAGTATTGTGATAGTTCAAATTGGTACAATTCCAGCATTTTTCCAAACCCGCAATTGGTGCATTGTTTTACTTTACAATTGTAACTTTACAAAAATTAATTTTACTGATGTTTTCTAAAATTTCGATGTCAATTGTCAAGAGTCAATTTTTATTAGTTGATTGATATTTTTCTATTCCCAGAACCCAATTTTATTTTGATCGAAGAAATGTTGATAATTCTGAGCGACAGCAAATCAATAATTTTCATCTCTAATAACCCATCTACTAAAAGGATAAAAAATCCTATTTCTATAGTTAGATTTTTTGTGTAGCGAAATGTTATAAGTCTTTATGTAATGTGTTAAATTAAAGCCAAACAAAATTTATGAACGTAAATTATAGCAATTTTTTGAGCAAGCTCGCTGGGATAGCAGGGGTAACAGGTATCAGTTTCCTCATAGGTTTACCTGTAGGAGCAAACGAGGTATTAAATCCTCATCCTAGTATTTTTCAAGAAACACCCTATAATCGTGGTCAAAGAATTCTAGCAAGCCCCAACTATACACTTGATAAGTCTGTAAAACAAACAAAGGGCAATACCCCAACTCAAAATACAGTAGCACAGAACAACAGTAGAGGTGGGCGACTAAATCCTAATCCTAGTATTTTCAACGAACCTCCCTATAATCGCCGCAGCACACCGAGTCAACAGACACCGGTTGTACCTACCACCCCTGAAACTTCACCTTCGACACCAGGAACGGAAACTACACCCCCACCACCATCAGCAGGTACTGGAAGCAAAACTTTATTAGCACTGACAGAATCAAATAAAGAATTTACGGTGTTAACTAGGGCTTTAAAAGCAGCTGGATTAGTAGACATTCTTCAAGGTCAAGGACCCTTCACAGTTTTTGCGCCTACCGATGCTGCTTTTGCAAAATTGCCACAGGATGCAGTACAAGATTTGTTGAAGCCAGAGAATAAAGAAGTATTAGTGAAAATTCTGACTTACCATGTAGTATCTGGTCAGGTATTATCCGGCGATTTGAAGTCTGGCGAGGTCAAAACCGTTGAAGGTGGCCCTATTAACGTTAAGGTTAGCTCTAAAGATGTAATGGTCAACGATGCCAAAGTAGTTCAAGCAGATATCAAAGGTAGTAACGGCGTCATTCATGCAATTGATAATGTAATTTTGCCCCCTGATTTGTAATTGGGGATTAGGCATGAATCAGTTATCAGTGATCAGTTATCAGTGATCAAATTAAATTGGTAACTGTTAACTGTTAACTGATCACTGAGAAGTTGTCCTCCTTCCCTTATTTAGAATTAAAATTTCTTAAAAGGTAAATGATGTTAAATGATGTTAAATAGAAGCTACATTTGACCATTTGGCCCTTTGCAGGATTCTCACACACGATGCTGACTGAAATATTTCCTTTTAGCTTTGACTTAGATACAGTAGCTATTGCCGGAGCAAGTTTGTGGTCTTTGGCGCTATATTTAGGTTTTTCACCAGTCAGTCGATGGATTATCGAGCAACTTAACCGTTGGTTCAATTTTGCCGAGCGATCGCTCTACACTAGTAAATCAGAATTTGAAAAAACTCGTCAGGCAAGAGAATCACAAAACGCCTTTTACGCCTCAGTTTTTAGCATCATACCCTTCCTTCTCATTGGCGCTCTATGTAACTGGGGTGTGGAATTAAGTCTAGGCTCCAGTTGGTCAATCAGTATGGGAATATTAGCCTGTATTGGTTGCGGTGTGTATGAATTGGGACGGCGAGACGGAGAGTCTTCTGGGGATTAAAAAACAAAGAAAAGCTAGAATGTAGAGACACAAGGAATCACATATCTTCGTGTCTTTGTGTTTCAATTTACTAATTTTTTGTATTTTTCCATCTCTTCATATACCAATTGTGCTATTTTATCCGCTGCACCAGTTTCTCCCCTAATACTTTGCAGTTTCGTTCTTATTTGGTCTAATTTTTCTGGATTATTCAAAAAATCTAGAACCATTTTTGCCACTTCTTGCGGTTGAAGTTTACCAACTAATTCTGGAACGACTTCAGATTTTGCCCAGATATTCGGCCATGCTAATAAACCTTTACGCTGCAAAAATATCCAGTTAATTAACTTAGCAAAACCCGTACCGACTCCCGGCAAATTTGCCAAAATTCCTGGTAAACCATCCCAAGATCGCATAGCATCCAGTTGTTGAGTGGGTAGCAAAACAATCATAGGCACGGCTAAGGAACCAAGTTCGGCTGTATTTGCACCTACGGTAGTTAAGCAAATCTGGCATTGAGATAATATGTCGTAGGCTGGGTGATGAGTGATCAATTCTACAGTTAAACCTTTTGAGGTTTTTAAAACTGGAGATTCAGAGTTGATTAATTGGGCTGAAACTCCACCGAAAGTTTCTGTATAAGGGTTTTTCTCAGGATTGGCAAAACTCACCAAAGTTTGTAAATCCAAAGTTGGCGCTACAGGAATGAAAAACTTTGTTTGTGGTCTTTGGGCTTGAACATGTTCTGCGATCGCCAATGTCAAAGGTACTCCCTGCGCTAATTTTGCCGGCTTGGAACCAGGTAAAATACCAATTAATTCGATTGACGGAGAGAGGGGAAAACAGGGAAACAAAGAAGATGAAGAAAACAAAGGAGAAATTCTTCCTTGTCCCCCTTTTCCCCCTTGTCCGCTTACTTCCGAACCGACTTCTGCCATCAAATCTCCCACAACTGTAAATTTGTGGGCGTACTTAGGTGATACTTTGGTAGCAACTTCTGGTTTCATCACCCCAAAACGATCAATCAAATTATGCCAACGTGCTTCCCACTCTGCATAGACCACGCTACGATAACCAAGTCTTTTAGCTATTACTACCGGAAAAATTTGATCCCCGCCCAGAAAAACTACTACTCCCTGACTTCTCCAATCCCAATTTTCATAAGTTTTTCCCCAGAGCAAAAATTTCCAGAAATGTTCTGCTGACTGTACTCTGTCTACTTCTGGATAAGAACGGGCGATCGCGGCTTCTTTGCCACTGGCGTTGGGACAAGGCGAGAGAACAACCGAAATTCTGATGTGCGATCGCCGTAAGGCGGGTGCTTTGCACCATCGCGTAGCGTCTCCTGTAGAGAATCGCTCATCTGTTAATTTTTGCCGCAATGACTTGACTACAGGACGTACCCATGTAGTTACTTCGCCAGGGCCATTAGAAAGAATCAGAATATCAAAATTCATTTTAGTGGTTAGTGGGATTTAAAATAAGCATAATAGTGTAGAAATGCGAAAAAGAACTTACCCAACAGGAGAAACATGGCAGCCATTGTGAAACTACAACTCTCCTTAGAAGCTTTCGCAGAAGCAATATCTTCCCTGAATTTAGAAGAAAAGCGTCAACTTCAAGAGATAATTGAGCAACAAATTTTTGAAGCAGAAGAAGCAGCGTACGAAGACGATGTAGAAACACAGGCAGAAATTCAAGCAGTTCGCGCTGAGTATGCAGCTGGTGAGTCTATGACTATGGATGAATATCTTGCTAACCGCTCAAATCGAGCATCATGAGTTACACGATCATTACTTCAAAATCTGTACAAAAGCAGATTGATGACTTATTAAAAATGGCGAAACTAAGGACTACAAACATCCACTGGTTTTTCAAGAAGATTTATAAATAAGTTTGAAAGGCTTCATCATCTGGGAGCATCTAAAATTTTGCAAATATAAGCGTTAGTGCGATCGCAATCCCTAGTAGATACAAGTTTGGGTGGAATGAGGTGGAAGCCAAAACATAATACTAGTTCAACACTGTTTCATACTCATCATGACTACCGATCCAAAACCAGTAATAATCATCTCCCTTTTTTAAAGCCAAAGCACGATATCCACCAGTGACACGGGCAGACCAAAGGTTTTTGCCAACTTTTTTAAAGTGTAAAGACGGATGAGATTGATTTTCTTGCCAAAGTTTATATGCTTTTCTAGCTTGCTCTCTCACATCCTCTGGTAGTCGGGCGTAAGCTTCCCAAAAATCAGGAGTTGTTAAGGATTTCATCTATATCTTGCACCCGGTTTGCTGCAATATCGACTTCAGCTTTTGCAATGAGTCGATCTAATTTTCCCGATACCAAGTCAGTTTCGATTTGCTGATCCCACATTTGTTCCAAATATTCTTCCAGCCAAGCAGCTAGGTGACGAATATCATTTTCCGGTAGTTTTTTTATAGCAGCTTCAATTTCTGGCAAATTAATCATAACTGAGTTGATAAGTCAATATCTTGACTTATTTATTTTATCAACGCTTCGGTCAAGGAACTTCTGATTTAATTAACAAAAATTAATATTTTGCGAGTAAATACTTTTTAAATTCGTCAAAAACTGTAACAATATGTTTCGTTGTTTATATCTTTTTGTGTCAGATAGGCGACAAAATCGCCATGCAGTAAGCTTTTTCTGATAAAAAAAGACTGAGATTGCCGATAGATTTGAGAACACGCATCAAAGGAGCCGAAGAAGCATGTTCACCCACGTCAAGTCCACCATTAGACATATTGCGCCTGATGATCTGCGAGGGCGGCATTTAATTAAGGTGGTCTATGTCGTGTTAGAGTCCCAATACCAGAGTGCATTGTCACAAGCGGTAAGGGTCATTAACAAAGACCATCCTAACGTGGCGATTGAGATCAGCGGCTACTTGATTGAGGAACTCCGTTCGTCAGAAAACTACGAGGAGTTCAAAAAAGATGTCGAGACTGCCAATATATTTATCGCCTCATTAATTTTTATTGAAGACTTAGCTCAGAAAGTAGCAGCAGCAGTACAACCCCATCGCGATCGCCTTGATGTTGCTGTAGTTTTCCCATCTATGCCAGAAGTGATGCGCCTAAACAAAATGGGTAGCTTCTCAATGTCACAGTTGGGACAGTCAAAGAGTGCTATTTCCCAATTCATGCGTAAGCGTAAGGAGAAATCCGGCGCTGGCTTTGAAGATGCGATGCTCAAGTTGTTAAGGACTCTGCCCCAAGTGCTGAAGTTCCTACCAATGGAAAAAGCACAGGATGCGAGAAATTTCATGTTGAGCTTTCAGTATTGGCTAGGAGGTTCGCCAGAAAACCTGGAAAACTTCTTGCTGATGCTAACTGATAAATATGTATTGAAAAATGTAGAGACGTTACATGTAACTTCTCTACAATACGAAGCACCGGTTGTTTATCCAGATATGGGTATTTGGCATCCTTTGTCAATGACAATGTTTGAAGATGTCAGAGAGTATCTGAACTGGTATAACAGCCGTAAGGATATTTCCAAAGATTTAAAAGATCCCTTAGCGCCCTGCATTGGCTTAGTTTTGCAGCGTACCCACTTAGTTACAGGTGATGATGCTCACTACGTAGCAATGGTGCAGGAATTAGAAGCGATGGGCGCACGGGTAATTCCGGTATTTGCTGGTGGTTTAGACTTTTCTAAACCTGTAGATGCTTACTTCTACGAACCAACTACCAAAAAAGCCTTAGTTGATGGTGTAGTATCTTTGACAGGTTTTGCATTGGTGGGTGGACCAGCCCGTCAAGATCATCCCAAGGCAATTGAAGCCCTCAAGCGCTTAAATCGTCCTTATATGGTCGCTTTGCCACTGGTATTCCAAACTACCGAAGAGTGGATGGATAGCGATTTAGGCTTACACCCAATTCAAGTAGCGCTGCAAATTGCTATTCCAGAATTGGATGGAGCAATTGAACCGATTATCTTATCAGGAAGGGATGGGACAACAGGCAAAGCGATCGCTCTCCAGGATCGAATAGAAGCAGTCGCCCAACGCGCCTTCAAATGGGCAAACCTGCGTCGTAAACCCAAATTAACAAAGAAAGTTGCGATTACAGTTTTCAGCTTTCCACCAGATAAAGGAAATGTGGGAACCGCTGCTTACTTAGATGTGTTTGGTTCCATCTATGAGGTGATGAAAGCACTTCAAAACAATGGCTATGATGTGCAAGACTTGCCAGAAAATGCCCAAGCCTTGATGCAAGAAGTCATCCACGATGCTCAAGCCCAGTACAGCAGTCCAGAATTGAACATTGCCTATCGGATGTCTGTACCTGAGTATGAAGCACTCACCCCCTACTCCCAACGTTTAGAAGAAAACTGGGGACCACCACCAGGACATCTCAACAGCGATGGACAAAATCTGCTGATTTACGGAAAACAATTTGGTAACGTCTTTATCGGTGTTCAGCCTACCTTTGGTTACGAAGGCGATCCAATGCGGCTGTTGTTCTCCCGTTCTGCTAGTCCCCATCATGGTTTTGCTGCCTACTACACCTACTTAGAACAGGTTTGGCAAGCTGACGCTGTGTTGCACTTTGGTACTCACGGTTCTTTGGAATTTATGCCAGGTAAGCAGATGGGTATGTCTGGTGAATGTTACCCAGATAATCTAATTGGCACAATTCCGAATCTGTATTATTACGCAGCTAATAACCCCAGCGAAGCCACAATTGCTAAACGTCGCGGCTATGCAGAAACTATTTCTTACCTAACTCCCCCTGCGGAAAATGCTGGTTTGTATAAAGGTTTGAAAGAACTCAGTGATTTAATTGGTTCTTACCAAACCTTAAAAGACACCGGACGCGGTATTCCCATTGTCAACACCATTATGGACAAGTGCCGGATGGTGAACTTGGACAAAGATATTAATTTTCCGGAAACCGACGCTAAAGATATGTCGGCTGAAGACCGGGATAATATCGTTGGCATGGTCTACCGTAAATTAATGGAAATAGAATCGCGCCTTTTACCTTGCGGTTTACACGTCATTGGTAAGCCTCCGAGTGCAGAAGAAGCAGTTGCTACTCTTGTGAATATTGCAGGTTTAGATCGTCCAGAAGGTATAGAGAAGTTAAATATAACGTCTCTACAAAGCCTACCCCGGATTATTGCCAATAGTGTGGGACGCGACATCGACGAAATTTACAAAAACAGCGATCGCGGTATTTTAGAAGATGTCCAATTGCTGCAAGATATTACAATGGCAACCCGCGCCGCAGTTTCCGCCCTTGTTCAAGAGCAAACAGACGCTGAAGGCCGAGTTTCCTTTGTATCCAAGCTGAATTTCTTTAATATGGGTAAAAAAGAACCTTGGGTAGAAGCACTGCATCAAGCAGGTTACACCAAGGTTGATGCTGCTGCACTCAAACCAGTATTTGAGTATTTAGAATTCTGCTTGCAGCAAGTTTGCGCCGACAACGAACTTGGTGGATTACTCCAAGGTTTAGAAGGTGAGTACGTTTTACCTGGCCCTGGTGGCGACCCGATCCGTAACCCGGATGTCTTACCCACAGGTAAAAATATACACGCTCTCGACCCGCAATCTATCCCGACACAAGCGGCAGTACAATCAGCCAAAATCGTTGTAGACAGGCTACTGGCAAGACACAGAGCCGAAAACGGTGGTAATTATCCCGAAACTATTGCCTCTGTGCTTTGGGGAACCGACAACATCAAAACCTACGGAGAATCACTAGCACAAATCATGTGGATGGTGGGTGCGCGCCCGGTTCCCGATGCTTTGGGACGAGTCAACAAGTTAGAGTTAATACCTCTAGAAGAATTGGGACGTCCGAGAATTGACGTGGTGATTAACTGTTCTGGTGTATTCCGCGACTTGTTCATCAACCAGATGAACCTGCTAGATCAAGCTGTGAAAATGGCTGCGGAAGCAGATGAACCCCTGGAAATGAACTATGTCCGCAAACACGCTTTGCAACAAGCACAGGAAATGGGAATCAACCTGCGTCAAGCAGCAACTCGCGTTTTTTCCAACGCTTCTGGTTCCTATTCGTCCAACATCAACTTGGCGGTAGAAAACAGCACTTGGGAAAGCGAAGCAGAATTGCAGGAAATGTACTTGAACCGCAAATCCTTTGCTTTCAGTGCCGATAACCCCGGTACGATGGATGAATCCCGAAAGATTTTTGAAAGTACTCTCAAAACTGCGGAGATGACTTTCCAAAACCTCGACTCTTCCGAAATTAGTTTAACTGACGTTTCTCATTACTTCGATTCTGATCCGACTAAAGTTGTCGCAAGTCTGCGTGGTGATGGTAAAACACCAGCATCTTACATTGCAGATACAACGACTGCTAACGCTCAAGTGCGGACTTTATCAGAAACCGTGCGTTTAGATGCTCGTACTAAATTATTAAATCCCAAATGGTACGAGGGAATGCTATCTCACGGTTACGAAGGTGTGCGCGAACTCTCCAAACGCTTGGTAAACACAATGGGTTGGAGTGCGACTGCTGGCGCTGTTGATAACTGGGTTTACGAGGATGTGAACACCACGTTTATCCAGGATGAAGAGATGCAAAAGCGGTTGATGAACATGAACCCCCATTCTTTCCGCAAGATTGTATCGACTTTGTTGGAAGTGAATGGACGTGGTTATTGGGAGACAAGCGAGAGTAATTTGGAAAAGTTGCGTGAGTTGTACCAGGAGGTTGAAGACCGGATTGAGGGAATTGAGTAGGTTATAACTGTGTAGAAACGACCAATGTAGAGACGCGCCTTAGCGAAGCCATGCACGACAGCGCTATTGGCGCTTCTCTACACCAACCCCAAACAGGGTGGGGTAAAAATATTTTTGCAATAGGTCTCTTGTAGAGACGCGAAATTTCGCGTCTCTACATTCATTTTCACCAGATGTCTAATGGATTATTGTCAGTTTGAGCCACTTCAAAAAGTGAGATGCTCCCAATACGATCGCATTCCTCATAAACAATTCTGATTTTTAGTTTGTAGTAAGGACTTTAGTCCTGATTTTGAGGACTAAAGTCCTCACTACAGACTTAATATAATATACCAGTTTGATAATTTTATATCTAAAATCATATGAGCTATGTTTTAGGAATAGATGGTGGTGGAAGTAAGACAGTTTGTATCTTGATGAATCATCGACAAGAAGTCATCGGTCGTGGTGAAGCAGGTGCATCTAATTATCAAGTTATTGGAGTAGAAGCAGCAATTACATTTATTCAAACTGCAATTATTGCAGCTTTAAATAAAACTGAGAATATCACAGTCGAAGCTATTTGTTTGGGATTAGCCGGTGTCGGTCGTGCCGCTGATATTGAAATTATCAAAAGTATTGTAGACTTTTTACAAAATAGTGATTATATCCCTATTATTTGGTCATTAAAATCATCTAATATTATCATCACCAATGATGCTTTGATTGCTTTGGTTGGTGGAATTGGCAAGGATGTAGGAATTGTAGTTGCTGCTGGTACTGGTTCTATAGTTTTGGGTCAAAATCAGCAAGGAGATATTAAAAGAGTCGGGGGTTGGGGTTATCTTTTAGGAGATGAAGGTAGCGCCTATAAAATTGCTGTTGCTGGTATGCAAGCGGCTTTAAAATCTTATGATGGACGTGAGATGCAAACCAGAATTGTAGAAGATTTAAAGCAACATCTCAGTTTAGCAAATATAGAAGATTTAATTGAAGTTATATATCGGCGCGGCTGGGGTGTTAGAGAAATAGCAGCTTTAGCACCAATTATTGATCATGCGGCTGCCGGAGGTGATGAAGTTGCAAGTCAAATCATTGACAGTGCTGTGCAAGAGTTAGTCCAAGCAACTTCTACAGTGATTAATGCTATTTTTGATTCTGGTGAAGTTTTGGAAATAGTCACAATTGGAAGTGTGTGGCAAGGTCAATGCAAGATGCACAAAAGATTTTCAGCATCTATTGTCAAGAAATTTCCTGCTGTCAAAGTTATTTTGCCAAGATTTGAACCTGCTTATGGTGCTGGTTTGTTGGCGTTGAAGAGTTTATTGATATCTTCGCCTGGTTTTGATTGATAGCGATTTCAAAAACTGACGGAAGTGGAGCGATCGCATCTTGAAAAATGAGAAGGACAAGTATGGCATTCTTAAAAAGATCCCCGACTTTTTAGAAAAGTCGGGGATCTGGGTTATGCGATCGCAACCAATAATACACTTCACCCACTTTTGTGCTGTTTAGTGTTTGTATCGCCGTGCAATCTAAACGCAACTCCCTACAATGCCAATGTATCGACTTACATTGTTAATGTATCGGCTTACATTAAACTTTTTGCACAAATTAAGTTAATTCTCATCAAAATCTCCCCATCACCGCTTCGCCACATCAGCTTTCAAATACTTACGAGTATCAATACCATCACACACTCTCCTATCCTCTTCGCTCACATCCGGATTAGTCTTGAGATAATCATGCACCTGAGCGCAACCCTGCGCTAGTAAATTATCAAAATTCATAGAATCCAAATCCCACAACTTGACTGTGTTGTCAAGACTTGCAGAAGCCAGAGTTTTTCCATCTGGGCTAAAGGTGACACTCCATACCCTATCGTTATGCCCTTTGAAAGTAGCAATTTCCTGTCCTTGTAAATTCCATAACTTGACTGTGTTGTCACGGCTTGCAGAAGCAATAGTCTTGCCATCGGGGCTAAAGGCTACGCTCAATACTGATTTGCTATGTGCCTTGAAGGTAGCAAGTTGCTTTCCTTGCAAATCCCACAACTTGACTGTGTTGTCACCACTTGCAGAAGCAATAGTCTTGCCATCGGGGCTAAAGGTGACATTCCATATGGCTTTATTATGTCCCTTGAAGGTGGTAAGTACTTTTCCTTGCAAATTCCATAACTTTACTGTAGCGTCACTACTCGCCGAAGCCAGAGTTTTGCCATCTGGGCTAAAGGCTACGCTATAGACGCTGTCGTTATGCCCTTTGAGGGTGGCAAGTACTTTTCCTTGGAAATTCCACAACTTTACCGTAGTGTCACTGCTTGCCGAAGCCAGAATTTTTCCATCTGGGCTAAAGGCAACATAATTCACGCTGGCGTTATGCCCTTTGAGGGTGGTAAGTACTTTTCCTTGCAAATTCCATAACTTTACTGTAGCGTCACGACTCGCTGAAGCCAGAGTTTTGCCATCCGGGCTAAAAGCAACATCAATAACCCCATCGTTATGTTCTTTGAAAGTGGCAAGTACCTGACCTTGCAAATTCCACAACTTTACCGTGTTGTCCCAATTTGCAGAAGCCAGAGTTTTGCCATCCGGGCTAAAGGCAACATCAATAACCCCACCATTATGTTCTTTGAAAGTGGTAAGTACCTGACCTTGTAAATTCCACAACTTAACCGTATCATCATCGCTTGCGGAAGCCAGAGTTTTTCCATCTGGACTAAAGGCTACACTCCATACTGCGTTGCTATGTCCTTTGAAGGTGGCAAGTTCTTTTCCTTGCAAATTCCACAGCTTCACGGTACCGCTAGCACTTGCAGAAGCGATAGTCTTGCCATCTGGACTAAAGGCGACGCTATATACCGCAACCGCATTACTCTGTACTTTAAAGGTGGCAGTTACCTTATGCTGTTGCAAATTCCACAACTTTACTGTGGTGTCACGACTCGCTGAAGCTAGAGTTTTGCCATCTGGGCTAAAGGCTACGCTATATACCCTGTCGCTATGCCCTTTGAGGGTGGCAAGTTCTTTTCCTTGCAAATTCCATAACTTTACTGTGGCGTCATTGCTTGCGGAAGCCAGAATTTTGCCATCTGGGCTAAAGGCTACGCTATAGACGCTGTCGCTATGCCCTTTGAGAGTGGCAAGTTCTTTTCCTTGCAAATTCCACAACTTTACCGTATGATCATCGCTTGCGGAAACCAGAGTTTTTCCATCTGGGCTAAAGATGACGCTAGATACTACATCGCTATGTCCTTGTAGTTGATTCTGTTCTTTAATCCCATAAACTAGTTGCCGCAAATCATCTATTACTGTTATACGCGTATCTGTTTCTATATTTTGATTTATTTGTTGAAGTTGTTTGCCTAGCTTCAAACCTTGTACTAAAGCCCTCATATCTTGAAAATCTGAGTTTCTTAAATTATCTGCATTCACACTCAAAGTACTAATTGCTGCATTTAATAATAATTTTTCTGCCTGTCGCACTTTCTGTAGAGCAAATATTCCTATGATCACTGCACCCACCAAAGTTACCCCCAGCACCACAGAACCAATTTGAATTTGTCGCTTGGCTTTCCGATTCGCTGCTTCTAAAATCCTTTTTGCTTCTGCTTCTGCTTCCAATCGCTTGTGTACATCTCGCTGTTCTAATTCCTGACTGGCTGCTAAAAACTGGTAATCTACATCACTCAAGCTTTTACCTGCTGCCCAGGTTTGAGCATCTGTTAAAGCCTGTCCCCGCAACAAACGCGATTCATCCTCACGGTTAGACTCTACCCACGCATCCAGTGTATTTGCATAGGGACGTAATTTTCCTAGTAGCTTATTGCACCATTCCTGTTGAAACACCTCTGCATAAATGCGATTGTAAATTCGTAACTTCCCATCGCGCTTAACTACTAAACCTGTCAGACGCAATTCTGTTTGTTCGGGACTATCATCCGCGGGAATCCCATCAGGAGACTGGACAATTTGCTGACATAATCCCAACAATCTCCCGGTACGCTGTTCACCACTTCGCATGATCCTGTCGCGGATAGTTCTCAGGTGTTCGGGTTCGTCTTGTGCTTCCCAGTTTTCGATGATGCGCTGACGCACTACGCAACTCACAAAGTTAGAGGGATTTGGTACTGCTGATAAAGAAGACATCGCAGCATAAGGACGCGGTTCTTTACACTTATCGCTTTCTTGATCTTTGTGTTCTGATAAACTTTTGGCTGCTTGCAACACCAGTTTACAAACCTTCTGGGTTAAAAACGGTTGTCCCCCAGTCCAATACAGTACTGCTGACATCATCGCTTGCGAATCGCAAAAATCCTCGAATCCCCGCGCTAGTGGTTCTGTTTCCTCTGGTTCAAATCCAGTTAAATCAATTGCTCTACCAATATTAAAGGGTGTGCGTCGCCGATCTTGAATCAAGTCTGAAGGAGTAGACACGCCCAAAATTGCAAACGTCAACCGATTATAAACAGGTTTATCTGCCCGACGATTATAACAATCTCGAATAACGGCAAAAAAATCATCGGTATGAAATGGCAGACTCAGAACACTGTCAATTTCATCGATAAAAATAACTATATTTGTAGTAATTGCTTCTAGTAATATCGTGTCAAAAAACTTGCTTAACTTCTGGACTGGTGAGATTAAATTGTTTTCTGTCCACCAGGTTTCTAAATCAAAAGTCGTGTAAAGATTGAAACTACCAATTAAACTATCAATTACCCCAGCGTACCACTGCTCCGGTGTAATATCTGCCGTGCCAATCGAGGTAATATCAATCACAGCACAGGCTACCCCTTCTAACTGCAAGCGCTGCATCACCTGTACCCGCAAGCTAGATTTACCCATTTGCCGGGAGTTAAGAACGTAACAAAAATCACCTGCTTTCAAGCTCTCATACAAATCTTTGTCAGCTTGACGGGTAACGTAGGTTGGAGCATCTTGGGGAAGACTACCCCCGACTTGATAGTGGTATTGGGTCATGTCAATGGTCATTTGTCATTGGGCATGGGGCATGGGGCATGGGGCATGGGGCATGGGGCATGGGGCATGGGGCATGGGGCATGGGGCATGGGGCATGGGGCATGGGGCATGGGGCATGGGTATTCTCCCCACACTCTCCACACTCCTCTTCTTATACCAATTCAATTAATGATTGCAACACATCCTTTGTTCAAGACGCGATGATACTCTTACCTTGAAGCCGCTCTTACGAGCGTCTACGCGTCTCTAGAATATGGTTTATTTGTCACATTCTTTTTTCAAATTGGTATTAAATTCCCAAGCGATCGCAAAAATATTTACGATATAAATCACACAAGGGCATGACATCATTTCTTTGGAGTTTGACTAACCCCATGCTACGCAGTTGAAATGCTTCGGTTGTTCCTACGTCTACTGGTGAATCTGCTATCATCACTTGTGTAATTGCTGACAATAATTTGGCATCATTTTCGATATTCAGCAAGTGGCGACGCAGATGATCGCTGTAGGGGCCTTCTTCCGTGGGTGCAATTTGTTGTAGTTTCTCTAAGGTCATACGCCCACGCGCAATTTGATACAATGCTACCCGCACTAAGTAAGGATGACCACCAAACAGGCGCATGATCTGATCAACTTCTGAATCACTCCAACTCAGACCATGTTTTTGGATTAAATCTTGTACTTGAGCTTGCGTAAATTCTGGTAGTTCTATCGGTAAACCAACATTAAAAGGTGATTGGTTGATGTTGAGAGGAATGTAAACTTCTTTAGAATGTACTATTACCAGTCGCAGTTTTTGCCAGATAGGCTCATTTTTTGCTTTTTCGTGCCAAGAACGCAGTAATCCAAAAAACTCTTGAGCAATTCCGGGATGCTTGAAAACTTCATCAACTTCATCTAAACCCAAGGCGATGGGGGTGTCAATCTCGTTTAATAAATACCTTTGGAAATAATTAGTACACTTATTTTTACTTCCTAAAATACCTTTCCAATAATCAGCTAACTGATCTGGTAAATTCAACCCGTAGGTGATGCTAGCGGAAAACCATTGTAAAAATTTCTCCGAACTATTGAGAAATTCAGCATCTGCATCTTGGAAGTTGATGCACACAGTTTGATAACCTTGCTGTTCAGCGTGGTGCAAAATTCGCCTCATCAATGAACTTTTACCCATTTGTCGGGGTGCTTTGACACGAATCAAAGCACCAGTTCTCACAATTGCTTCGTAACAGTCGGTTTCAATTGGTGGACGTTCGACATAGAAAGCAGAATCTAAAGGTACTTGTCCCTCTGGTTCTTCCAAGGAAAAGATTAATGTTGTGGGGATAGGTGTTACCTGTTCTGATTTTTTTGCTAGATGAATTGTATTGCGATCGCCCCCATTTTCTACTTCACCTCGCCCTTGTTCTGATAAAATACTAGACGCATGAGAATTTTCAACTTTGTGAATATTATCAGGGCTTTTTAATACTGGGGTTGAAGACTCTGGAATCCCTTCTAGATCAATAGAAGCACAACCTAATTCGTATGCTTCCTCATAAGTTCTACCTGCGCCCAAAGCATCATAAAACCCAACCGCAAATTCAATCGCAGCCCTATCCCCAATTTTCTGGTTCATACCAATCACATAATTAATGTGTTGATGAATTGCTTGGGCTTGGGCTTCAGAGTAGCAAGCATTAAAGAATACGCACTCAACTTTATCTTGAAAAAATTTGAATAACCTCGCTAGAGATTCTGTACTTACTAATTGCATTTCCCCAGCATTATTTTCCAATACCAAACCTTGAGTGCCAGCCCCATGTCCAGAAAAATGCACTATTTGTGGTTCATAATCTAATAAAGCCCGACGCAAATCATCAGTACGCACGGCCCATTTGCAGATAATTTCAAATTGATCACGTCCTTTAGAACGCTGCAATCCTGCTTCAATTTCTCGCACCTCTTCATCCAAGCGGAGCTTAGATGTATTCTTGGGGTTTGCTGATATAATTAATATTTTTTTCACTGTTAGATTAAGTTTTATAAATAGAAAATATTGATAACAAGTAGTTTGAACTACATCAGATTATCAGGTTATTTCTAAATATTATTGAAAATCGGGAAGGGAGATTGGGGATAAGGGAAGGGAGACAAGGAGGGAACGCGGGGTGCGGGGACGCGGAGAAAAACTAATGACAATTGACTATTGTACAGACGTGATTCATCGTAGAGACGCGATTCATCGTAGAGACGCGATTAATTGTACAGACGCGATGAATCGCGTCTATTGACTAATAGACATTTCCTCCGTACTGGCTTTTATACGGCTAACAGAACTTCTGTGGATGCGATCGCTTTTACGAACACCACCAGCCATTTCATATTCTACGCTGTCTTTGCCATACTTAAAGGCAACCCCAATTAGCATTTTTTCTGAAAGATCACCCAATTGTTTCTCCAATTCTTTCATTTCTGTTTTGGAAGAGTCAATTACAATTAAAGCAGTATTATAAGCATCTATTTTGGTACGGTATTGCTCGATTAGTTGTGTCATATTTTGCAAATTGCGAGCATCACCAAAATCCATATTTGGATCAATTGCTTTGAGTCCAGAACAGGGTAAGCTCATCTAATTTGGTGTAATGTGAACTTGACAAATAAAAGAAGATAAGAAGAAACGACCGGATAAAAAACGCACTTGACAACTGAGCAGGATAAATGAGAAGACTTCAATGCTGTTGTTAACACATAGTCAG
>NZ_JBHFLM010000140.1:0-16470 GCF_041928655.1 Pelatocladus sp. BLCC-F211
AGAGCGTTCTCTTAATGATTTGGTTCGAGAAGCGGTAAGACAATACATTGAAAGAGAAACTGCGGGTTAAAATCCGATGATTCGCGTTTCATCCCCTCGATAAATCGTAGGGGTTCTCACGCTCCCGCATTGCTTCGATAGAGCTAAACATAAAAATCTAGGTTTTTCCTGTTTCCTATTCCCGATTTTTAAAACGGTTATCTCGGATACGAAATACCATTAATCTGACGATCACTTGTATAAAATCCAGAAGATTGAGAAGGTGAGGAGTAATTATACTGCGATAATTGACTGGACTGCTGCAAACTAGAAACATTACTAGAGTTGCTGGAAGTAACAACACTTTGACTTGGTGTTTGCGTGTAGTATGGCGCTACATTAGAGGATGTTGTAGGTGTAACAGATGTTACCGCTGATGTGGGTGTTTGGATGCTGGGTGTAGAAGGGTTTGGATATTGGTTGGGAATCTTAGCACCAGAGGGAGCGAAATTTTGATTAGAGTAGTTTGTAGTATTATTGACGGGAGCGATCGCATTTCCATTTACTATCGTAGTCGATGGTAAGTTTTGATTGGGTAACAATAATGAATTTGTCTGACTTGAAGTTATACGATTCTCCAAGAACAAACTTTGATTGGTTGATTGATTGAGAGCAGTTTGTAAGGGACTAACTACAGCATTATTTTGTTTATAGTTGATAGGATTAGTTAATCCCATCCCCACATTAGTAGAAGTTTGTGTTGTATCTGTTTGAATAGACGACGCCGTTAAACTGTTTAGTCCTAAAGAATGATTATTATTCTGAGAATTTTTGAATTGCAATAAATTTTCTGTTTGTGACACAAATGGATTTTCTAGCTTTGGCGTAGATGCAGGATTTACTAGCTTCAAGCCAGAGTTTGAGTTAGCATCGGTGGCTATTGTCTTTTGTTTGCTTAAGCTTTCTAAAATACTATTGCTATTGTCTAGCTTAGTATTTTGCTTGACATTAGTTGCTGTGGAAGGTAAATTCCCATGAGCAAAGTCATAAAATAGAACTGGCAAGTTATCAATATCAGCAGCAATGGCTTTATCTTCTTCCGAAAGAGAAGAATTTACAGGCTTTTTTACTTCAGCTTGCTTAACTTGCTTGAAATTAAACAAATCTGGCTGTTTCCATGATTCTTTAACCGCTACCCCTACTACGGCTAAAAAAATAGCTGTTCCCCAAAAACTAGGTCGAGCCAAATTCCATAAGCTGGCTTTGAGAAAGCGTAAGTAGGTGGGACGGTAGCGACGACCTGACATGGTAAATCTGATTAAGTTAAGGTAGAAAGAGCAGGAATCTCATCCTAGCTCCTCAATAGTCATTTAGTCATTATTTATAGACAAGTCTTAGTATAAAATTTACAATTAACTGCATCAGATTGGTTTTTCTCCTTTCCCCTTCTTCTGTGAGTTTCGATATCATCTCAAAATGAAATCTGCTCTAACTTAGTGCTTGTGGCTGGGCAAAAGTTGGACTCTACTTCAACAGGAGCAAAAAGCATGAAAGCAGAAGATATCATGACCAAAGAGGTTGTTAGCATCCGCAGTTCAGCAACTGTTGCTGAAGCAGTAGGTGTGATGAAGGAAAAACGATTGCGGGCTTTGGTTGTGGAGCGCAATCATGAGAATGATGCTTATGGTATTGTTACGGAGACTGATATTGTTTATAAAGTAACAGCTTATGCCAAAGATCCCAAACAAGTACGTGTCTATGAAATTATGAGTAAGCCTTGCATTATCGTCAATCCCGAATTGGCTGTAGAATATGTAGCGCGGTTATTTGCCAACACAGGTATTCGCAGAGCGCCTGTAATTAAAGGTAAGCTGTTGGGAATAATTTCTGTCACTGATATTCTCACCAAAAGTGATTTTGTCGAAAAGCCACAATCAGTTTTGCTAGAAGACAAAATTCAACAAGCGATCGCAGATGCTCGCGCGATTTGCTCTCTCTACGGTACATTATCTTCAGAATGTGCCGCAGCCTGGGTGACAGTAGAAGAAATTCAAGCAGAAGCAGCCCATCAAAAAGCCGGACATATAGCATTTACTAAAACATCATTCGAGCAATACTGTGCAGCCAACCCAGATGCACCAGAATGCCGGATTTATTATGAAGATTGAATCTTAGCCATTTGTCATTTGTCCATCGTCAATGGTCAAGAGTCAATGAGCATTGGGCATTGGAATAAATTCTCCCTTGTCCTCCTTGTCCTCGCTCCCCGCTCCCCAACTCATCGCCGTGCTGTCCGTACTAATAAAAATAAACCTAGTCCCAATCCCAAAAAATTGGGTAGCCAAGCTGCGACAAAGGGAGAAAGAAAACCTGTGTCTCCTAATGTACGGGCTACCTGTAATGTTGTGTAGTAAGTAAAGATAACTGCTAGACTAACCCCAAAACTTGCTGCTCGACCTGTACGTTGGGGTATTGTTCCCACAGTAGCACCGACTAGACCACAGACAACACAGGCAAACGGAAAGGCGATTTTTTGTTGAATTCGGACTCGCAGTTGACGAACTTTTTGGTCATTACCACTAATTTTTTCTATTTCTAGTTGTTCTAGTGATTGAGCAATGTTCATCTCTTCAAAGTCACGGCTTCTGTTTGCCACATCTAATGGTGTGCGGGGAAGTTGTAATTGTTGATGTTTGAATCGGGCGATGTTGCGATAAGAGCGATCAGGTGCAACTAAATAGATCGTACCGTTATAAAAATCCCAAACGCTTTGTGAACCATTCCATTCACCAAATTCTGCGACAACAATTTGATTGAGACCTTCTTGAGAACGGTCTATGAGTGTCAAACCTTTCATGCGCTTGCCATCAAACTTGTCAGCATAAAACAGACGTGTCAGTATTCTTTCTTTACTGCCATCTGCTTGTTTCACATTTTGATATTCGGGGTAGAAAATATTTTCTTGCTTAAATGTAGGCTTATCAGATTTGAGAGCTCGATCTAAAGTAACGGTAGCTTCGTAGTTAGCTGCTGGTGCAATTTGTTCACTGACAACAAATGTGATTCCTGCGACTAAGAAACTCATCACTACGGCAGTTAGCACCATGCGATACACACTCACACCACAACTACGCAGAGCGATCAGTTCACTTTCGCCTGACATCCGACTGTAGGTCATCAAAGTTGCTAGCAGTGTTGACATCGGAAAAACGTAAACAATTACACGTGGCAACTTTAACAAAAAAACCTTTAAGCCTATTTCTAGTGGTAATCCTGCTTGAACTACTTTTCGTAGCAATTCATATAAGCTATCAGCCGTAAACACAAGGGAAGCAAAAATCCCGAAACTAAATAAAAACGGTGGTATTAATTCGCTAGCAAGGTAGCGATCCATTATGGAAAAAGACAGCAGTGAATTGAGTTTGTGGAAAGATTTAGATTTAGCCATGAGTCATTAGTCAAGAGTCAAGAGTCAAGAGTCAAGAGTCAATTACTTTTGACTATGGACTTTTGACCATTGACTAAACCTGAAAATTATCACCTAAGTAATATTGGCGCACCAAAGAATTATTGTAGAGTTCGTCGGCGTTGCCAGAAGCAAGAATTTGACCTTCCCGCATGATGTAAGCACGATCTGTAATGGCCAGGGTCTCCCGAACGTTATGATCTGTAATCAAGATTCCCATGTCGCGCTCCCGCAGTTGTGCAATCAGATATTGAATTTCTGAAACTGCTATTGGGTCAACTCCTGCAAAAGGTTCATCTAAAAGTAAAAACTTTGGTCCTTCTGTACCAGATGCTAATGCTCTTGCTAATTCCGTCCGCCGTCGTTCGCCTCCAGAAAGTTGAATTCCTTTGCTGTTAACTACTTTTTCCAAACGAAACTCTTGTAATAATGTTTCTAGTCGCCGTTGCCATTGCCAGCGAGGTACATTTGTTTGCTCCAGAACCAATAGTATGTTATCTCGTACTGACAATTGGCGAAAAATACTAGGTTCCTGTGCTAGATAACCAATACCCAATCGCGCCCTTTTATGCATAGGTAATGCAGTAATGTCCTGATGATCCAACCATACAGTTCCTCGGTCTGGTTTTTCTAAACCTGTGGCAATGTAGAATGTCGTAGTTTTACCAGCACCATTTGGGCCTAGTAACCCAACTACTTCGCCTTGGGCAACAGAAACGTTGACGCGATTGACAATCACTCGCTTGCCATAAGATTTGCGAATATTTTCTAGGACAATTTTCACGCTCTGTGTGCTTTGTTGCTTGTGAATAATTGATGAGTAGTGTTTGTTAAAAACTAACTACATAAATTAACTGTATGGGCGCATGATTTTACGCCCCTACTAAACACGAAATTCTAATTTACTTAGAACGTTGAAGAGGAGGTGTGTTGGGGGCGGGTGTGGTTGCTTGATTTATTTGACTATCGTTGACTATGTAGATAGATTCTACTTGACGACCTGTTTTTGGTTGAGCAACAAATCGCCCTTCATCAATCAGGTATGTTACTGTTTCACCCCGAATACTGTTGCCACCCTGTTGCAAAACGTAAACATTACCACTGAGAATTATGCGACGTTCTTTGCTGAAATACTGAGCTTGGGCTGCTGTAGCCTGAATTCCTCTGGCTTCATACACCATTTGTACGTTACCACGAGCAGTTGCTACTTGTGTTTTGGCGTCGTATTCTTGTACATCAGACTGGATAGTCAGGGGGCGATTTCCTGCTGCTGTCTGGGCGGTAGCAGTTTGTAGTTGACTAGGAAATGCGATCGCACCAAAAAGTGCAGCTGGCAGCATTAAGGCTAATCCAAAGCGGCGCATTGGCAATAGAAGTAATTGATACCAAGAGATCATAGCAATTTAGGATTTAAGATTTCAGCTTGTATTCCAATTATCTCTACTACTAGAGTATGTCAGGATCACTACTAGCTGTAATATATTGACGTTCGCCACAAACTCAAGGTTTCGCCACTTTAGCCTTTTCCACCTCTAGCTTTTAGTAGGGTGTCAAGTTTATTCGATGGGTAAAATTTTCAATAATTTCTCTCTTCCCTAGTACTCCTTGTCTCCCTTGTCCTAATTTCAACTCATCAGTTCAAAGTTGACAAATACTAATCTTCACTCCCTTGTACTATCTTGGGTAAAGGAAATGCTGGCTCATCGCCCAATTTCATTGTGGCTAGTTTCTCTGGTTCTGTATGTTGTAATGTTCTCAATAACACAGCGCTATGTTCTAATAACTCATCTACATCTATGCCACCGTAAACTGATGGATAACGTCGCAGGCGGTTGCTACCTTCTCCTAACAAAATCGCTGCACCTCGCCAATTACTGTTACCCAAGTGATACAGGGCTACTGCTATTTGTAAAATTCCCTGATAAAAAGTTTTTTCTGGCTCTGTTGCTTCCATCCACAAAGCCTCTAAAGTATCATGACAGGCATAGAATTCCCCAGCGTTAAATTGTTCTACGCCTTGCCAAAATTGCTGGGGTTGGTCATTAGTCATCAGTTGTCAGTGATTTCGTTATTGACCATTTTTTTATTAAAAAATTTTTGCTTTTGTGATCAGTAGATAAGCAACTGATAACTGTTCACTGGTAACTGTAGCCTGCGGCAAGCCGCCATGTATGTGTCTATACTGATTTGGTTAGCCCATACCGTCGCGTACTTGTTTGATTGTTTCCAAAGAGATTTCTTGCTTGTCGCCAGCAAACTCATTATCTGGGGTAAGAAACAGCATACAGTGGCACTCTTTACGTTCCCGCATTGGTACGCAAGGACAGTTCCAAAAAGCAGCACTGACCTCGGCTTCTTTGTCTTCGTAGTGACGACAGGGACATAGGGGTGCTCCAAGTTCATCTTTGTGTTTAGCAAGTCCTTCAATTACCACTGCGGTTACAGAAGGTTCAGAACAGAAGTAAGTTCCAGTGCGCTTGGCGTATTGTTCAGAAAAATGGCGCATTGCTTCTAAGTTTTTATCGCTGGATTTTGTGTTTATTTCTGGGGAGATCATAGGAACGAACACTCATAATTTACACATTTCTTTGCATTGTACCGCAGCCTTGGTAAGCTATAACTGGGGATAATCCCCCCTTTTTTCAGCTACTCTCACCCAAGGGGTATCTCCCAGATACATGGTTTGCTGATTCTGTGGCGATCGCAAGCACTCAACTGCCCTTGATTTCACCCCAGGATTGGAATTATCTGCTTCTAAAATAAAACCCCTGTTAAGCAATTACAAAATTTTTTACGCTTACTAGTTGGCAAATTACAAATTTGATGCTCAAATAGATCGAGGAACAATTTAATACTGTATAATCAGCAAAAGCAAATCCCAAATTTACTTGGGGGTGTGGCGGAATGGTAGACGCTACGGACTTAAGTAATTGAGCCTTAAAGAAGAAACTCTTTAAGTGAATGCTCTCAAATTCAGGGAAACCTAAATCTGGCAACAGACAAGGCAATCCTGAGCCAAGCCAAATTTGTAATTTGTAATTAGTCATTGGTCAATTGTTTAAGTAACAAAAGACAAGTGATAGATAACAAAAGACTTATAGGGAAGGTGCAGAGACTCGACGGGAGCTACCCTAACGTTAAGTCGAGGGTAAAGGGAGAGTCCAATTCTCAAAGCCAAAGGTGGCTAGTCTACTAGGTAGTAGCGAAAGCTGCGAGAGAATGAAAATCCGTTGACCGTAAAAGGTCGTGAGGGTTCAAGTCCCTCCACCCCCACTAAAAATTAGAACTGAGCCAGTCTTCATATGAAGGCTGGCTTTTTATTTGCAAAGCATATGATACTGTCTTGAAAATGGGTGTAGGGGTGTAAGGGTGTAGGAGGAGTCATATTTTCATTCCCTATTCCCTGTTCCCTATTTTCAAGACATTATATTTGCCCAAAAAGTTTTAAAACATCTTCTTAGCTCGACTTTATCCATATCCATGTTCTAGTAACGCGATAGTTAACGCTGAAACCTATGTGGGGCGATAGTTTTACTTTTTCGATGTCACCATGAATCAGTGAGATCGAAAAAGTTTTTGCTCTTATTGCTAGGATTTTTGCTCTACAAGGAGAACCAAATTTTTAATTTTGGATAAAGTCGAGCTTAGAGAAGTCGGGAATTTTACTTTCAGTGGATTTATCAATTTTATATAAAGGAAAACTTTTAATTATTAAAGAGTAGATAGATACTCTTGTGTCCAAGAGTGAAGCGAATAAGAATATAAGTAAGCTATTCTTTTATTTTGAGAACTATAAATGACTGCTCATAGTTTACGAAATATTCATGTTAATTCACCTCTTTTTAAAGTTCATCTTCAAGACTCAGATGTAGAGGTTGTACAGGAAAGAATTTACAATTTTTTTGTAGAAATCGTTAGAAAACATGAGCCAGAAGATGTTTTAATAGAATTTAAGAGTTTATTTATAGATTGTCTATGTTTGGCAAATCCAGATTTAATCCCAGGCATATATGAAGTTTTTCTTAAAAATGAACAAGTTTTACATAATACTTTTAAGCGTTGCTGTTATATTCTAGTTAATAACTGGGAAACTAATAGAAAATACAAGTATATACAAGCATTGGTTGAGCTAATTGCCAGTTATAAATCAAGTTCAATTTATCAAAAATATAAAATCAGAACTCCTTCTAAAAATTGGTTAGATAACTTTATTCATAGTCAAGACTTTCAAGAACTCAAGTTATTTGCATATAAAAATGAAAATCAAGCTAATAGTCATTGGGTGAATCGATATACTTCCTATCTTTTAGCTGCTCAAGCTATCGATAAAAATAATTCAGAAGAACAAAAACAAGCAGCTATAAAAGCTTCTAAGCAACTAAAAGATAAATTTAAATTTGAACTTGCAATGTATATTGCTCGTTCTCAGTCTCACACTTCTAGTCATACACGTTATAGGAATCCTAGTGTTTTAGGAGATGATGTTTTACGTTTAATCAAAGCGATCATTGTTAAAAAGGGTGTATTTAGCTATAGCAATATTGCTAATATTTTTATCGAGCAAACTCAAAATCAAACTTTTAAAGATTTTAAAGAAAGTTTGACAAAATATCTAATTTTCTCTGTACAGCAACCAACATTTGTAGATACATTACAGCAACAGTTGTCAGAAAAGCTTGTTGTTTGGAAACTTGAATATGATGATGTAATTATCAACAAAGATTTATTGCTGAGAACATGTAATCGTGTAATTGATTTTTTAACAACAGAAAATGGCGTTTCCCCTTCACCTTTATTTGTTTTATTACTCTCTCATGGGCATCCTCTCACATTGGTGATTGTACTGTTAAAAATTATTCTAATTTGCAAATATTCTCGTAATCATTTAGAATCTCGGCTTGCTAATTTGATTCGCTATTACGATCAGTATTCAGAAGCAGAATGCCAATGCTTTATTAACTTTATAGAAATTTTTAATATCACATTTGCAATTTATGCTGAAAATGTCGAATATAACTTGATAAAGATCGAAGACAATGAGAAAATTCACGAAGTCGAGTTTGATCCAAATGCTTATCATGTATTTTCTCAATTGAAATTTTGGTAGTTAGTTAGTGGTTAATATTTAGTGGTTAGTAATTTGTTATTTCCGATGCCCAATGCTCAATAATTTATTCAAAGAGGCGTTCGTCAAGCCAAGCCAAGCCAGCACCAGTGATTTCTGCAAGAATACTGACTAGACGATAAAGAGCTATTGCACTGATGACTACCGCAGCAGGAAAATAGTTTTGTAGAAGCGCGATCGCAGTTGCTTCAAACACACCCAATCCACCAGGCGCACCCGGAACAACAAGCCCAAGTAACCAAGCAAAACTAAAAGCTGTAAACAATAAGGGAATTTGACTTAAATTTAAAGAACTCAAAGCATAAAAAGTTAAAATAAATCCAGTACCGCGCAATCCCAAAAATCCCATTTCTCCGAATAAAGGCAACAGAGGGTAGCGTTCCATAGTAAAACTAACATCTGAAGTATTTGTGGGATCAGACTTCTTTGCCTTCAAGCGATGCAACAAGCGAATTAATAAGTTTAAAAAGCGGGGATGAAGCACACACAGCACTACAACCAAACCTAGTATTTGCCCTATATGTACAGTTAAATTAGTATTTGTTTGAACAAATAAACTGCTTGATAAGACAACAATTAAAGCTGCTGCGGCCATAAGTAAAGGTTCTAGTAATACACTAAGAGTGGCTACAGCAGTGGAAACATTGGCATTTTTTGCTGCCAGAATTCGCCCATAATAATGCCAAACATTACCCGGTAAATACTTAGCAAGGTTGGTTTGCAGATAAACCTGGATAAACTGCACAGATGATACGGGTTGATTTAAATGTTTGAGAATCCAAGTCCAAACCCAGCCAGCCCAAGTATGTCCTAATAAAGTTACACCAGTTGCGATCGCTATAATTGCCCATCCTACTGCATCAATGCGAATAGCAGTAATTCCTTGCCAGTTATCCTTTAAGGCTTTCGCCAAAAAAAACAGCGTTCCACCCAAAATTAACCAGCGTAAAAATTTTTTAATCATTGCAGAGATTTAACTGTTTGGCTAGCCTTTGATTAAACACCTCAAATCATACAGTAGAGGCAGAGTCTTTGGGTAACAATTATTGAAATTGGTGCAAATAATTAAACTTAATATCTTATCTTTTTGTTTATTATTTTTTTACTGTTTTATGATTTCTTCTACTTATATCCATCTTAAGTTAGATAAAAATCACACTAAATTAATAACAATAATGTGACTTACGCTAGAGGAAAAGCCTCCTTTTAAATACGTATTCTAAGAAATCGATTGTTGTATTAAATAAAAATCAACTCCAGCAATAAAGCTAACTGAGTTTCATCATTAACTCAGATTAAGTCATTATATTTGTTCGGTGTTGAAAGGAGGAATTAGTGAACAGTTTAATTGCATTTGTAAAAAAACTACGTCTGCGGCAAGTTTTAACTGTATTTTTGGTAGGATTATTGTTTCTAACTGGTACTATTTATACTAGTGGGTATGCTCAAGCAGCACAACCGAAGTCACAAGTATTGTTGGTTGATGCAGAGCAACAATCTGAACTGCTTTATCCTGGTGCGGAAACCCCAGTAGGTCGAGCCTATAAAGAGGGAGAATTACCAATTAAATCTGAAAAAGATTTCCGTCCAAATGCAGGAAATCTGATTCAGAATGAACCAAGTGTAACTCAAAGAGCAAAGGACAGAATTGAAACTGTTAAAGAAGCGGTAGGAGAAGCTTCAGGATTTTTGAAAGACAAAGGAAATGAAGCTGCCAAGAGACCAGAATTGCAAAAAAATCCGGCAGTCAATAAATAAAGGTTAATTCCAAATTCTCAACATCCACGATTTTGGATTAAGTATTGCTGAGTTTTAACTCATTCAAACACGATAAGGAGTTCCGAATGAACAAAGTAATTTCTTGGATCAAAAAAGTTAAGTTGCACCAAATTTTCACAGTTTTTTTAGCAGGAGTTTTAGTATTCTTCACGCAGGCTTGCTCTCCTTCTAAAGCGGCTCAACCAACACAATCTCCCAAAGGTAATGCTGAAGTATATGTTCCCAAGGGTGATAATGTTATTAACCCTTACGAAGGTGGGATGAATAACTTTAGCGATAGAGATCCAAGAGCAAAAAGTGATGCAAAAGCTAGAGGTGAATACTTAAAAGAAAACGCTGCCCAAAATCAAGCTGGAAAATCTACTAACAACCCCCTTGAAGCCATCCGTCGTGTAGGTTCAGATGCAGGTAACTTGGGTAAAAATGTTCAGCAAAAAGCTGAAGATGTAGGAAACAAAACTCAAAACACTGCTGAAGATTTTGCAAGATCAACCAAGCAGGGAGTTGAAAATATCAAGGACAACGCTCAGGATGCTGGTGATTACGCCAAAGATGTCACTAAGCATACAGTTAGAGACACCCTCAGAGACTAGATCGCCTAGTTGAAGTAAATTCAAATATTCCTCACCCTTTCTAGGGTGAGATTATATCTATAAAGCCTGCGTAAGCAGGCTTATTTAATGAATTACTACACTCTAGAAACTTTACGCATTATGCGAGCCTTAGAACTTGAAGTTCTCAAAGTCAAAAACTAAGACACAACCTAAGACATAAATTGTAAATGCCAATTTTGTAGTGCTAATCTTTGAATTTCCCGCCAAGGAATATTGTGTTTCCGGGCTAATTCTGCACAATCTTCGTATTCTGGCTGGACGTTATTGATAATTCTATTATTTGCGTTTCCTATCCATGCGACTTTAACTCGCACTACACCATATTCTGTTTCTACTTGTTGAAATTCTCGCTGCAAGATAGCGCGTTGTTGCTCATAACGACGAATACCTAAAGTTGTGGTTTCACGAAATAAAACTGTTTCACAACTGAGTAGATTTTCTGGTAGACAAATTACTGTCAGCAAGATCCCTGGACGAGACTTTTTCATCCCTATAGATTGAGTAAAAACATCCACTGCACCTGCTGCAAATAAGGCCTCAAACAAATAACCGATCGCTTGAGGATTTAAATCATCTATTTGAGTTTCTAATACTGATATGGTTTCTAAAGTTGGGCTAGTATTGGCAACAGATGAGCGATCACTAATTGCGATATCTGTAGCTTCTCCCAGCCATAGGCGTAATATATTGGGAATTGATAAGTTGAGATTACCTGCTCCCAGTCCGACTTGTTGAATACTCATCGCAGGTGGCGAACCAAATTCTTTTGCAAATGTAGTGGCGATCGCAGCACCAGTGGGTGTCACAAGTTCCCGTTCAATCTCGTTGCTGTAAACCGGACAGCCACGCATTTCCCATAACTTTAACACTGCTGGTACTGGTACTGCCATTTGTCCATGAGCAGCACGCACTGTTCCCCCCCCAGTCGGAAATGCTGAACAGTAAAGCAGGGGTAATCCTGTTTCGTCACTCTCAACGCCCAACCAATCTAATCCCAAGCAAGTACCAACAATATCTACAATTGCATCAACTGCACCGACTTCGTGAAAGTGAACTTTTTGAGGAGCAATACCATGTACTGCACCTTCAGCAACTGCTAACTGTCGAAATACCGCTAAACTCCAAGCTTCAACCCTTGCGGGTAAGCCAGCATTGAGAATCATTTGTTCTATTTCTGGTAAATGGCGGTGATGGTGAACATGGTGATCATGATGGTCAGATAATAAGTCAACATGAACTTTCGTTGCTTGCTGACCATGGCGCTGGACAAGTTCGGCCCATAATTTATATTCCTGTACAATACCTAAGTGATTAAGTTTCTCTATTAGATATTTCAAGGGAACACCCAGACTTACCAATGCTCCCAAACACATATCACCGGAAATTCCCGATGGACATTGAAGATAAGCGAGTTTAGTCATATTTATTTTGTTAGTAGTTAGTAGTTAGTTGTTAGTTGTTCGTTCACCTTTTACCACTATCCACTATCCACTAACCACTATTTATCACCCAATCTATGGCAAAAATTTTCTCCGTTCATCCTGATAATCCCCAGATCCGCCGAATAGAGGAGATAAAGACGGCACTGTCTGACGGTGCAGTGATGCTTTATCCTACTGACACAGTTTATGCGATCGGTTGTGATTTAAATGCTAAGTCGGCGGTAGAACGAGTACGGAAAATCAAACAACTAGCAAACGATAAACCATTGACGTTTTTGTCTCCATCACTTTCTAATGTAGCGACCTATGCAAATGTAAGCGACACTGCCTACCGAATTATGAAGCACCTAATTCCGGGACCGTATACGTTTTTGCTACCTGCGACAAAATTAGTTCCACGTCTGGTGCAGAATCCGAAACGGAAGACTACTGGAATTAGAGTACCAAATCATAAAATGTGCTTGGAACTGCTGTCAGCCTTAGGAAATCCGATCATTTCGACTTCAGCACATTTACCACCAGATGAGACAAAGAATGGGACTTTGGGAGTGGAAGAAGAACAAATATTATCGCGAGTAGAATTATTTGACCGTTTGGAAGGATTGGTTGATGTTATTGTAGACACTGGTGAGGAACCAAGCTACGAAGTGTCTACAATTTTGGATTTAACGGGAGAGGAACCAATAATGATCAGGCAAGGTTTAGGTTGGGAAAGAGCTACAGCATGGGTATAGTAAATTAACTTCACTGGATAGGAATTTAATTTCGGAAACTGTAAATAAAAAAACACCACTTTCATGATTGTCATACGGACAAAGCAAAGCGCTCTTAGGAGCATTACAGGGATGAATCTTTGCAAATTAAGGGTTTTGGCTATTTTGGAGTGGTCAAGAAAACTCATGCATTAGCCATTGTTAAGTTGCTTATCGAAAAACCGACACATTGCCTTACCTGGAACTTGCGGATATTTCTTACATTCTTAAATGTAAGCAGCGCTTGCGGTGATTATTAAGCAATGAAAGCTTAATTACTGTGGCGTCTGTTGCCATGTCGTTACGGTGCAGTACCACTCCCAATAAAGATCATGAAAGCTAATTCTGCTAATCTACCAACTGTTACAACGATTTCTCACAGCTACAGCGATGCTTTAATCCAATTTTTATATAAAGAAATACAAGCACACTCTAAAGCAGCACCTGGTTGTATGCAAGCTGTAGCAATGCGTATAGCCAAAGAAGTAGAGCGTATATGTGAGAAAAGTCATCGTATCCAAAAATCAGGGCAACTCAAGACTTGGTTATTAACTTTAGGACGCCATCGTTTACAAAAATGCTTGCATTATTACAAATTGGGTTCCAAGCAGGGACGAGTAGAATTACATAGTTGCTTAGGTGCGATGGTATATCGCCATATTGGTATTGCTGGAACTGAGTTAGGATTTCAAGCTCGCTACAACTTAATTGAAGATTTCCTCCAAGCATTTTATATTGAGGCCATCAAAGCTTTCCGGCGAGAAAATGAATTACCCGAAGATTACACCCCCCACACTCTGCTACAACTAGCAGAATACATGGCTTTTACAGAACAATATGCGAAACGTCGCATTAATCTAGCTGGCGGTGCTAATCAGCAGTTGATTATATTGCGCGCTCAAACTTTTGCTCGGCGTCTACCGCAAGAAACAAATGTAGATTTTGAAATGGCTACAGAAGCTGCTAGGACTGAAGATGCAGAATCTTATCAGCGGAATTCGGCGGTGCAACAGTTGCGATCGCAAATGATTTCTCAACCAAGTATTGATCTAGCTGAAGATAGTGAACGCGATCGCGTCATCTCAGAATTGACCAAATATTTTGAATCCCAAGGCCAATACGATTGTATAGATTATCTAACATTAAAACTTCAAGATTTATCAGCACCAGAAATTGACCAAATCCTTGGTTTAACCAGTCGCCAGCGAGATTATCTCCAACAACGTTTTAAATACCATGTGGAAAAGTTTGCTCGTACCCATCATTGGCAATTAGTCCATCAATGGTTGGGTGTCGGTTTAGAACAAAAGCTAGGTCTGTCTTCTCAACAGTGGGAACAGTTTTTGAATGAACTTTCTGAGCAACAACGGCAGATATTGCAACTTAAAGCTGCTAAACACACAGATCAAGCGATCGCTAAAACTCTCAAATGTACTCCCAAACAACTGCAAAAGCGCTGGACTCAGTTGTTAGAACAAGCATGGGCTATCCGCAATGGAAATGCAGAAGTTCAGACTGGTTGAAGCCTTTGTTGCTTTTATTTCTTATTAGTTAATATTGACTAATTTCTCTAATTTTTTTGGTTGTAGATGCCTATTCTAAATAAATTACTTAACATATTCCCTATTTTTCCCCCATCAATGGGGGAACGACTGTAGGGAAATGCCACATTTAGCTTATTTTAAATAGTGCAGCAAAAAGTAAAAATTTTTTTATTTTATTAAAAGTTAAATTGTATATTTCATATATTCTCAAATAATTTTTATAAAAAACAAATAATTTTGAACAACTAGCTCCCCGACTTCTTAAAGAAGTACGGGAGCTGACTCTCTTAACAACTACACGGATTGATATAAGAACAAAAAGAGGTTAAAGCTAGAAAAGGGCCATTCTTATTCACAAATATGCTAAAATCCGATTTTGTGCAAGTTTTTTTCAAAAACTCAAACCAACAATCCCATCACATTTTTGGTGTGGGAGTGTCAAAATATATATAAATCGCGCAAATCACAAAAAACCTACAGTCAAGAGCAAGGCAGTTTAAAATCAAATGTTTGATGGATTTTGGGATAACGTCTTTCGCTATCAGCGCTACTTCATCACTACCCTGTTAGGCATTTTGTTGAACACGTTCGCACCATTAGCACCCTTGTTAAAACGTCCAGTAACATTAATTGCCCTCTTGGGCTTTTTCGCTGGTGGACTAGTATTCGTAACTCTGACCTTGCGCGCTATGCTGGGTTTGAGTACAATTTGAGTCCAATTTGAGTCTAAACTATACAAAAGATGTATTCTCAAAACTGGATCGGGTAAACTGACAAAAACAGAAAAATAACGTAGTACAACCTCTGTGAGGAGGCATGATTTTTATGGCTACAAATCGCCGCGTTTCCCGCGTTGCTGAATTAATTAAACGGGAAGTTAGCCAAATGCTACTCAATGGCATAAAGGATGACCGTGTGGGTACGGGAATGGTAAGTGTTACCGATGTTGACGTTTCTGGCGATTTGCAACACGCTAAAATCTATGTGTCAATATATGGCACAGAAGAAGCAAAAGCAGAAACAATGGCTGGCTTGAAGTCTGCGACAGGTTACGTTCGTAGCGAACTTGGCGCACGAGTGCGCCTACGCCGCACACCAGAGGTAGTGTTTATCGAAGACCGTTCCATAGAACGCGGTACAAAAGTGTTATCGCTATTGAACCAACTCGAACTTCAACGTAAGCCAGAAATTTTGGAAGATGATACCGAAAATAGTACAGAAGATGGTGAATCTGCGAAATCTGTAACTTAAACGACAATTTATTTGTAGAAATTAGCTATGCATTTTACAGACACGAACAGATCGTGTCTGTTTCAATATGCTTAATAAGGTTTTGGTAGCGCTGTTACGCGATTTCGATAAATTTGCTTTAACCTTTGTGGTAAAACTCTTCCCGAAGCGGGTAGATGTTTAAAAAGCTATTTTTTCGTTTCTCCTTCCTCACCTCGTAACAGAGAAAGGAAGTGAGACAGAGTAAGTCGAACTCATGTTGCTTTAGCACCGCTAGAAAAGACTTTACATTTATTTACATACTAGACCTCTTGCAAAAATAATAAAGAAACCCTCCCAAATCCTTCCCGAAACGGAGAGAGATTTTTCCGTTTGGGGAGGAGTGAGGAGGGTTAATTCCAATACGGTTCAGTTAAGGCTAAAAACTAAAACTAGCGTAGGTTGGGGAGCCAGTGCGTTGCGGGGGTCCCAAGAGTTGTAGCACCTGGCGTTTGAGGAACGTAGACGCGCCCTGCGCGGCTTCTCGCAGAGTAACCCAA
>NZ_JBHFLM010000141.1:0-76963 GCF_041928655.1 Pelatocladus sp. BLCC-F211
ATTGTGGATTGTTACTTTCTGATAGAGCTTTCTGTAAACTTTCTTTCTGTGATTGATTCAAGTATCCTTGAGCAGGCATAGTAGTAGCTTCACGAGTTTATCCAGTTTACATTTTATGCAAATTAGGTGTGGAACAGCTTACCAATTCTCTGTAAAAATGAGCTTAGTAATTACAGTAAGTGTTTGGTGTTGATCTCACTCGAAGATAGAGAGTACAGCATCTGTGACAAGTTAGAACCCCGTGTTACCAATCGCACAGATAGGGAATGAGAATACTAATCCTCATATACCCTTAAACCCTTGAATCTCTACACCCAGACATATAGTTTCTGATATAGTTCACTAACTTTGTGCTTAAGTTATCGATCTTAATTAGACAATTTTTCATTGATTCTTAGAGAATCATTTATGACAGTAAGTCCAAACTAACTAAATTAACCAAGTTAGTTGCCATGTATTCAAGAGTTATTGTCAAACTATCTCTAAAAGCACTTTGGTTTGATTTCAACAACTTCCAACTTGACACTATGAGTTATCTAGCCAGATACATCTCACTTGTCTAAACTTTTTCTATCTCCCATTATATTTGCATTTCCGTGACTTGAATCTACTCTAGTCTAAGATAGTTTACAAATTAAAATACTTTTTTAATTTGTAATTCTAAATATAAATTGATTTGACAGGAGTGATACTCATCTGAAGAGTTAACTCTTGTACAAAAAATCTGGAACAAGAACGAACGATGCGTATCAATATTACGTATCTTCTGGTCAAAATGCTCGAAAATTGCATTTCTAATCCAATTTTCCGCAATATTTCCAGTACTATTGCTTCTTGAGCAATGCTACATGACCTGAATCTCTGACAAATGGTAGATGTCAAAATCGGAAAAGTTGCTGAATATAAATTTAATTAATATTAAGCAACAAAACGCAAAATAGTGTAATATTAGTTATAAATAGATGAAAAACACAATACTTAACACAGTTTTTCATTCTATTTCCCTAGCTACCTTCTTTTTTGGTTAGTTTACTTTAACTCTGGTTAGCTTATGAAGCATCTGTTATGCGTGTATCAATCAACGGTTAGCAAAACAATTAAATAAGGTAGTAGCTGTTGAACTAATAGTACCTGCTCCAGTCATCCGATTGTAGATATTAGATTTTGGATTGGTGTCATGAATCAACATAGGGGCTTGTACCATGAGGAATTATCGCTAAAAGTAATCCTTGATACAAAGACAACGCTGACAGATATAATACCAAATCGGTTCTACTACCAAAACTTTAGAACCCAATATGCATGAGAGCATTGGCTAAATGCAGTTTTGAGAGCATTGGCTAAAACTTTAAGAATTTATTAGCAAACTCTTACGGGTTGTGACACACCCTAATGAGTAATAATCGACTCTTAATAAGTGCTTTGGTACTTTTAGACTAATAGACTTTAGTAAAAAAGTTCTTTGGTACTTATAGACTAATAAATCTTAAATGCATATATCCAAGTACAGCGTTGCTAGTAGTCCGCCACACCAACTTTGCAGTGTTCGTAGTGAGCGCTTAAGCGCTCATAAAGGACTAAAGTCCTCACTACAAACCCTTTAAAGTTAGCTTGCCAAATCACTAGGAATAAATTGCATATAGAATTTGGGAGCAAAACATTAGCGAAGACCACTTTACTTTCCAAGTTGCTATGAACACACAACATACAGTTGACAAGATACGCCGCTTTTGGGATTTGAGACAGAAATCTTTGGGAATAACGCACAGATCCCAAGGTATGAGGTGTTTGATGTGACTATGCATGATGGTAGTTATCTCAGCCTAGCTACAGGTGGAGTTGAGTAATCAACTTATGAGCAACAAATTTATTAGCAATGGAAGTAAATTATGAAGTTTTCAATGAATCCTATTGCACCTTTTTTAACTGATATTAAATCAGCGCAGATTGCACCTGAGAAGGTAGATATTGCAATTACCAAACCTATTCCCGACGCTGATCCCCATGCGGGAAACTTGGTTAGTGCAGATAGCATAGCTCAAACTCAGAAGTTTTTAGATAGGGCAATAGTATTAGCCTGGAAGCATGTAAAGTCGAACCGCAGACCACCAGCCCTGACCCGCACACGTTGGGTATGGCGACTTGCAGGTGCATACCATTCCAGCCGCCATACCACACGACTGATGGAAGAAGCCGCTCGACGCTTTGCTGCATCTGGTCGTAATATTTTAGCACAGTGGGCTGCACAGAAAGCTAGAGAGGAAGCAGGTCACGACCGACTCGCTCTGCTTGATATTCAATCAATGGGATATGACGCAGAGGCTGTGGTAAAAGCGCTTGTTCCATCTCCTATACAGGCTTTGATAGATTACTTTATCCAAACTGTCCAGACGAGCTATCCAATTGCTTGTGTTGGTTTTTTCTATACAGCCGAACGCTTAGGGACATTTATAGGGGAAGAGTACATCCAGAATGTAGAGGCTTTGCTACCGTCTGGTACTCATGCCACACGGTGGCTACGGATACACAGTGGTGTTGGTGCTGAAGTCAAGCACGTAGAGGAGACAGTAGAGGTTGTTGCAATGCTTACTCATCAGGAACGTAACCGTGTAGCGAGAGCTTGTTATGAAACTTCATTGTTGCGTTTTACTCCACCCAAAGAGGAGTATATATCAGACGAGGAGCTTCAGAGTATATTGAAACCGCTAGAGTTGAATACTTGCTACGAGTGTAACTGATTTTCAGAAGCTCAATCAATGACTTGGTAAGCAAGAAGAGCTTTTTTCTGACAGTCTTAACTGTAATTTTTATTCTACAAGGAGATAAAAATGCTATTTCGCATCTTAGATTTTGCATTTTCGATTTTAGTATCGCTAGGGTCGGGTTTCGCCAATGAAGCTGTTTCTTCAAAGATCCTTCCTAATGGAATGACGACTGCAACTATCGAACAGCAGTCTTTGGAGGAGGATCTGACCAGCAACCTCCTTGAGATCAGTTTCGATGTATTGAATGACATTGAACTTGATGATTTAAAAAGTATCGTGACCAATGAGTTCGCGCAAGGATTACCAAGCGATACCGAATTTAGTACTATGTAATTCGGCTTATAAAGCAATACGGTTCAGATAAACCCACAATCCTTTGTGAAGACGCAAAATTTCGCGTCTTTACAGATCAATTTCTCCTAAAAAAAATCCTTAACCTGAAGTTCCCCTTAGCAAAAAGCACTGATACTTACGTAGAGCGGCTTTCAAAAATTTTTTGTTCTGCTTTGGTGGGTACAAATTGTCAAAGGGGCTTGCGTTGGTGCAGCGTATCGCTTTGCGACTCAGCGAGTTTGAGGTATTAAACCCCGCTCTTCTAGTGTACCACAGATATGCAACTAAATCGATATTATACATGGGTACAGCAGTTGAAATTAAAAGCCTGGATTTATTGTACAGCAAAGCCTACAAGCTTTTTTAGTACAAATACATGGGGGAACTTCAGGTTAGTGAAACATCTACCAGTTTCACATAGCTGCTTGCGGAGGCTGTTTTTCTGTAACAATTGCCCCCAAAACTTTCAGATCAGCAATAGTTGCTGTAGTTAAACCTATAACTCCCATAATGTTCATCCGTTCATAGGGTTTCTCTGCTTTCAAAATTTTTAAGCATTTACCTATTGTAAGATCCCACAGTCTAATTGTCTCATCTTCACCGCTGCTTGCCAAAGTTTGATTATCCGGACAAAAGGTAACTGACCTGATCCAACCCCCTTCATGTCCTTCCAAGACTTTGAAGCATTTACCAGTCCTAACATCCCACAATCGAACTGTATGATCTTGACAACTACTCGCTAGTATTTGGTTGTCTGGACTAAAGGCAACTGAAAGTAACCACCCCGTATCTACCTGCAAAAGTCTAAGACATTCACCATTGCTGATACTCCATAACCTTAACGTTCTATCTGTACTGCTACTCGCCAACAGATCACCATCTGGACTAAAAGCAATTGACCAAACCCAATTTGTATGCCCCTCTAGGGTCTTAAGGCACTCACCAGTGTTGACATCCCACAACCTGATTGTTTCTTCTAATGCGCTACTTGCTAGCATCATCCCTTTAGAACTAAAGGCAACTGACCAAACCTGATTTCTATGTCCCTGGCAAGTTCTCAAAGCTTTACCCGTGTTGACATCCCACAACTTCACCGTTCGATCTTCACTGCCACTTGCTAAAATATGACCGTCAGGACTAAAAGCTACTGATCTAATCGCAGCACGGTGTCCCTGGAACATTTTGAGGCATTGGCCCGTGTTGACATCCCACAACTTCACCGTTCGATCTTCACTGCCACTTGCTAAAATATGACCGTCAGGACTAAAGGCTACTGACTGGATCGCAGCACAATGTCCTTGGAACGTTTTCAGGCATTGACCTGTACCGACATTCCACAATCTCACCAAAGAATCGTGACTGCCACTTGCCAATGTCTGCTCATCCGGACTAAAGGCGAGTGAAAGTACCTGATGAGTATATCCCTGAAAACTTTTCAGACATTCACCAGTCCTAACACTCCACAGTCGTACCGTCTGATCGTAACTGCCACTAGCTACTAGATCCCCTCGTGGACTAAAGACAACGGAATATACCCAACTGAAATGTCCATAGAACATTTTGAGACATTCACCAGTGTTAATACTCCATAGTCTTACTGTCTGATCAAAACTGCCACTGGCTAGAATATCACCTTGTGGGTTGAAGGTAAGTGAATATATTTCACTGGAATGTCCTCGGAACATTTTGAGGCATTGACCAGTACTGACATCCCATAACTTTATCGTCCAGTCTTCACTGCCACTCGCCAGCATTTGACCATCAGGACTGACAGTTATTGTTCGTATTCCATCACGGTGTCCTCGGAACATTTTGAGGCATTGACCAGTACTGACATCCCACATCCCAACTGTATGGTCATCACTGCCACTAAAAAGCGTTTGCCCATCCGGACTAAAAGCAACGGAACATACCCAACTTGTGTGTCCTTGAAATGTTTTGAGACATTGACCTGTGCGAATACTCCATAACTTTATTGTGTAGTCATCACTACTACTTGCTAGCGTATCACCATCCGAGCTAAAAGTAACTGACCAAACCTCATCATCATGTCCTTGTAAGTCTTGCAGGCATTGACCAGTACTGATATTCCAAAGTTTTACAGTAGAGTCAATACTCCCGCTAGCAAGGGTTTTGCCATCAGGACTAAAGGCTATTGATGTTACCCAGTTAGAATGACCTTTACAGATTAGAAGTTGTTTCCAATCCGAAACTTGGTACAAGCGAATCTCCCCATTCGTATCACCCAAAGCCAAAAGTTTGCCATCAGGACTAAAGGCTACTGATATCACACCACCAAAAGTTTCAGTAAAAACAGACTTAGCTAAATTAGCATTTTGAAAATTCACATCGTGTAATTTTACATTCCGCAAGTCCGCTTGCCAAACACTCAAATTAGAAAAATCATAGCTGCTTATATCTACTTGTAGTTGACAAAGCAAATTGAGAATGTTACCAGCCGTATATGCTGGTTCTAGCGGAGATTCTTCCCGCTGCTTTGCGAGAATTTGAGTTAATTGATTTACGAGGTTTTTTTTGCTTCTAAAGACAGTGAGCAGTCCATCAATTACTGGTTTAAGGATAAGACGAATTTGACTTTCTATCACATAGTCTTTCGCTGTCGCCTTCATCAAAGCATGGCATCTGAAAAGGCCAATATTCCCAGTTTCAATCTCTTCACAAACCTGATCTATCAATCGATTAGTTACATATTCCATAACTACAGGTTGTAGTGTGAAGACGGCTGCACTTTTCTCAAAAATCGTAGGTGTAGCCTTCTCGATCAAAGATCGTCGTGCTAAAGACTCTAGTGCTTCTAGTATTTTTTTTGACGGGATTGACGAAACAATATCTTCTTGCAATTCTAATAGCGAAACTGGCTCACGATTAATTGCCAGCCAATACATAATATCTATTTCTAAATTTGATAAACGCTCAAATTGCTGCTCTAAGAGATCGTTAATATCGCCAAAAACGGCTGCTTCTTGTTGCAAAAATTCTGCAATATTACCATCAAATAAATCTTGAATGGTTGTAGCAACTACCTTCAAAGCTAAAACATTACCTGCATAACGTTCGATGATTTTTTTAAATTCTAACTCGGAAGCAGATATTCCTTTGATTTTAAAAATTTCTTCGCCATCTACCGATTGTAGACCTCTGACCACGAATGAGCGGACAGGTAATGCTTCCCCTTCTAGTGACACAACATCTTTAGGTTTTTCTCTACTTGTCACGATCAAGCAGCTTTGGTGATCTATTTCTCCTACCCGTTTAAGTAGCTCCCCATACCCCTCGTATCCTTCTTGATAAGTTCCAGCTCGACGACCACTGCATAGAATCGACTCCATATTATCTAGTATCAGCAAACATCGTTGCTGACGCAGATAATCAATCAACCGTGATATTCTGTCGCCTACAGTCTCTGGTAAAAAGGCTTCCGTTTCTTGACCGTCAGATAAAAACCCAATCAAGTTAGCCAGAATAGCGTTCACAGGTGGAGCTTCTCGGAGCGATCGCCAAATCACATACTCAAAATGTTCTTTAATCTTTTCTGCAAATTTTACGGATAAGGCAGTTTTACCAATTCCCCCCATTCCTAATACTGCCACTAATCGACAGTGTTCCTCAAGGACTAATTGCTCTAAGGTCGCAATTTCTTCTGTACGTCCATAAAAAGCTGATACACAAAGTGCTTCTCCCCAATCTTGGCGCTGGGATGGGTCTGAGTTTGTATAGCAAGTTTTATCAAGTTCTATGTTGAAAGCCTGAAAAAAAAGCTCAAGTGTCCGTTTGTCAACCCCTCCTTCTCGACCTAGAACTTTGGAAATTGTAGCAGTGTTTATTCCAATCCGTTCACTTAAGTCTTCGAGAGTGTACCTATTTCCGAAATTATCGTTTGACTCAGATGCAAGCTTGGCATATTGGAGCTTTTGCAATCCCTCTGGAGTCAGGATCAGACCGCGTTTGCGCTTCTGCTTTGGCTGTTTGATCACAATTACCTACTGCTCAGATGTAATTTTTACTACTCTAAATTGCTAATTTCTACTTGCTAACCCTTAGTTTTCAATACATCCAAAGGAATAATTCTAAAATCGCAAAAATTAGTTTGTATTTGGAGGAACACCAAATATGGACATACCTATTATTTGGATAAACTTCGTAGTTTACGTCTTTCAAGTCATGTCACTATCTTCCTATGTATGGATGAGTCTGCTATATTTTTTAATTAAGTATAAATATTTCATTAAATATTATGGTAACATAGTAACACAAAAAGTCTTTACTCACCTAAGCACTTTATTTTGTTGAAAGAAAGGTTTAATAAGTTTGTATGGACTTTACCAAATTAAGACGAGAAGCACTAAGTTCCGTATCTTCAGCCAGCAAAGGTAGCGAAAACAGCCATTTTAATTCCGCAATATTATCTATTTATCTTGTGCGAGAATAATGGTATAAATGATTTTGAAAGAGTCAACAACATAGTCATTTACGACATCAAAGTCAATAAATTAATAAAGAGTACTGTGCAATCGATAAAGCTATTCGCATATCCTAATTAATTCAGAATAAGTTTTTTCATGACTGCATGGATCACAAGGATATAGGTTAAGTTATGATTCAATAAGTGTTGTACATTTCTGGCAGTTGAATTCTACTTTGCTTAGGAACTCGACTCAATTTCCAAGAGTTGGGTAAAGAATCTACGATCTAACTAATATCAATACCTAACCCTGATTGGTCAACTTTCTGGCAATCCTTACAGTATTTTGCTTAATCCAAAAATTAATGAGCGTTCCGTCTGAAGGACGAAACATGAGCGCTGAATATTTTCTTAATAGAAGGGGCTTTATGAATACAACAAATTAGCACAGTTCTTCTAAAAGAAAATCGCTAGCTTAGAAATTGTGTTTTTTACCCCGATGTCGTCAGGGTTTTAGACAATATTGCTTATTAATAAAATATTTATGATACTAAATACCGATGCTTTTAACAAAGCATTTAAGTTTTACATCCACATTGTCGTAAAACTGTGTCCACCCATTCCTGGATGAGTGCATACAGAACAAAACGTATTTTGAGTCGTTTGTGCGTGCAAAGAATTTTGAATCTAAGTTTTAAAGATTTTGAAATATATCCCTTAATATCCTCAGATTCTTCGTTAAGCAAATCATCATAAAATTCAGGAATAGGCGCTCCTGCTTGTATCCATTGTCTGATCAAATCTTCCAGCACGGCACTCATTTGTAATTCTTTTTGTACGCAAAGAACTTTGAACTGAAGCTTGAGACTTTTGGGAATAGCTCCTTTAACAACAGCAAGTTCCTGATTATTTTTATTAGCCACAACTTCACAGACTTTCTTTTAAAAAAGTTGATATGCACACAAGCAAAGCGTAGAATGCAAGTCTGACAAAACAGGAGAGCTTTTAGATAAAAAATATACTTTTAAATGGTTGTTGTACACATTTGTAATGCTAACTGATAAGCATTTACAAAAGAATTTACAGCAACATGAAAGCTCTTGCCGTAATGGAGTGACAAGAGGGCTAAAAAAAGAATACTGCTTATCCAATTGCTATTGATGAACTGAAAGAGAAAGAACACTTGCCCAAGGAATATGAATTGCGGTATACTCGATACTACCGCCAACGCAAGAATAGAACTAAAGCGACTCCGGTTAAGATGAGCATCAACCCGGAAGCTAAACCATATGTTGCACCAAGACCTACGGAATAACTAAGAGGTTGACTCAGCAGAGGTGATAGAAATTGTCCTAGAAAGAAAAATGTAGTGATACCGCTCAGAACCCTGCCTCGAAAAGCATCAGGAGTTACAGAGGTTAAGCAAAGATTCATATTAGGCATGAGTAGCCCTAATCCTAAGCCCGCGATCGCTAACCCGATCAGTACTACAGTATAGCTAATCGCCCAGCTGATCAATCCATAACCAAGAGCAATATTAATAAAAGCAATACCATAAATAGCATTAAACCCTAAACGAGCCTTGAATTGGCGATAGAGAATAGAGCTAATCGCTGAAAATAGGGTTGATATAGCAATCGCCAAACCACTTTGGGAAGGGCTTGCATTAGCAATTTGCTTCAAATAAAACGGCAACTGGGTGGGAATGAGGTAGAACACTATCTGTGTAATTAGAGCAATACCATAGGTAAGCACCACAAGATTGGTAGGAAATTGCTGTGGTGTGTTGGTAGCATTGCTTGCTGTTTTGGGTTGGTTCCGTTGTGGTTCTGGTAGAAAAACTGCTGTGAAAGGTATAAAAACTAATGCCATCAAGTAAATCAAAAATGGCGATCGCCAATTCTCATCGGCTAGAAAGCCACCTACAGAAAGGAATAGGACTCCTCCCAAACCCATGAATCCTGCTTGTAAACCCAGGAATTGCGCTCGTGCAGGTCCACTGTAATAGTCAGCAATTAAAGTGGTTGCTGTTGTCATAATTCCTGCAACACTAATACCCAAGAAAGCTCGACCGACCAAAATTGATTCCAGATTGCTCAGTACAAATCCCGAACTCCCTGCAATCCCGTAAAGAAGTAATGCGAATAGAAGCAAAGGTTTACGCCCTAGTCGGTCAATTGCAATCCCAACAAAAGGAGCACCCAGAGCAATAAACAAAGCCGGGAGAGTCAGCGCCAATCTTACCAAGTAGTCTGCATTGGGAACTGCTGTAAAGTACTCCCGCATCGCTGGTAGAGAGGGAGCAATCGTTGCTCCCGCCATCACGGTAAGCGTACTGATCAATAGCAAAGTGAGCTTTACAGGTAACAAGCTTGTTTGTTCCTGAATTGTTTTTGCCAGTCTCGCCATATTTGAAATCCTGATGGATGATTAGGTTTATAGAGTATGATGCACTTTGACAATTTTTACCAGTAAAGTTCTTTAAGTTAAGGCACAATTTACTGACATTTTTAGGAAGTTCTATCTCCGCTATATTCTGCGTACTGCTGAATAAGTTTTGCCACTAAGCCCGTCCAGCCGGTTTGGTGGCTGGCACCAATTCCAGCACCGTTATCACCATGAAAATACTCATTGAAAAGAATCAGATTGCGCCAATGAGAATTTGTTTGGAACGTTTCTGTACCGCCATAAGCAGGTCGGCGACCAGATGCTTCCGGCAAGAAAATCTGAATTAGCCTTTGAGATAACTCAGCTGCTACCTGCCAAAGCGTCATCATTTGACCAGAACCAGTCGGACACTCCACTTTGAAATCGTCGCCCAAGTAATAGTGGAACTTTTGCAGAGATTCAATAATCAGATAATTTATGGGGAACCAAATTGGCCCACGCCAGTTAGAATTGCCACCAAATAAACTCGTGCTAGACTCAGCAGGTTCGTAATCCACCCGGTACTCTTGACCATCTATTGCCAGGATGTAAGGATGAGATGCATGAAATTTAGAAACAGCACGGATACCATAGAGACTTAAAAATTCTGTCTCATCCAGCATTTTTTCCAGTATGCGGCGGAGTTTATCTTGATAGGCGATCGCTAGCAGTCTTCTAGCACCAACACCAGGTGTTTGCATACAAGCAACATTTCGGCTCAAATCAGGACGATTGCGAATAAACCACTCCAGACGTCGTTTAAAACCTGGGAACATCTGCAAATCTTCTGGTTCCAAGGTAGCAACGGCAAAAAGTGGAGATAACCCTACTACTGAGCGTACCTTCATGCGACAATGATGACCGTCGGGCAAATGCAGCGCATCGTAGTAAAAACCATCAGCCTCATCCCATAAAGCGATTTCTTCCTTGCCAATGCCATCGATCGCATCAGCAATATATAGGAAATGTTCAAAAAACTTGCTGGCGATATCTTCATAGATTGAATTATCTTTTGCTAATTCTAGGGCGATCGTCAGCATATTCAGACAATACATCCCCATCCAGCTAGTGCCATCTGCTTGATTAATGTGTCCACCTGTAGGAAGTTCAGCACTTCTGTCAAAAACACCGATATTATCTAATCCCAAGAAGCCACCCTGAAAAACATTCTTTCCTTCTACATCCTTTCTATTTACCCACCAAGTAAAGTTGAGCAGCAACTTTTGAAACACACGTTCCAAAAATTGTTGATCAGTGCGGCCATATATTTTTCTTTCTATCTGATAAATACGCATGGCAGCCCAAGCGTGAACAGGTGGGTTGACATCACCAAAAGCCCATTCATACGCCGGAATTTGACCATTAGGGTGCATGTACCATTCCCGCGTCAATATATCCAATTGGTACTTGGCAAAATCTGGGTCAATCATTGCCAATGGAAGCAAATGAAATGCCAAATCCCAAGCCGCAAACCAGGGATATTCCCACTTGTCCGGCATAGAAAGAATGTCATCGTTAAATAGATGAATCCACTCATGATTTCTGCCACGCTTGCGTTCGGGTGGTGGTGACGGATTTTCTGGATCGCCTTTAAGCCATTCCTCAACTACGTAGTAATAGAACTGCTTACTCCACAACATACCAGCAAATGCCTGTCGTTGCACGCTCCGCATATCTTCAGATAATTGGAAAGGACAAATGCGGTGATAAAATTCATCTGCTTGGGAGATCCGATTTTGAAAAATTTCCTCAAACTCATTACCGAACGGTTCTACACCTTCTTCTTGATAAGGACGCGATGGAGAGATGTCACTCAACCGCAATCGCACTATTTTGGTTTCGCCTGCACCGATTGACAATTTATAATCAGCTGAGGTTTTAGTGCCGATCAAATTGGGATTGACAGCTTCTTTTTGACCATGTACTACATAGTCGTTAATTCCATCTTTGACGTAGGGAGAAGCATTACTCACGCCAAATAATCTTTCATGATTAGTTTCATTTTCGGTAAAAAGTAATTGGGTTGTACCCTCACAGTACAGCCATCTATCTCCTAGCGTTGGATGGGAAGCTTCTATGATGCTGAAGTCAGTGTCAGATTTGAAAACTTTTAGAAAAGGTTTTGCTGGCTTTTCTTTACTGGAGTTCCAAGACCAGGTATTCCGAAACCAGAGAGTTGGCAAAAAATCCAGCGTTTTTGCTTCTGGCCCTCTATTGGTGATACTAACTTTAATTAAGATATCTTCAGGTGAATTCTTCGCGTATTCTACAATTACATCAAAGTAGCGGTCATCAGCAAATACACCTGTGTCGAGCAATTCAAATTCTGGGTGATTGCGACTTCTGTGGCGATTTTCTTCGACTAATTGGGCATAGGGGAAAGCGGCTTGGGGATACTTATAAAGACATTTCATGTAAGAGTGTGTGGGAGTGTTGTCTAAATAGAAGTAGTATTCTTTGACATCTTCCCCATGATTGCCTTCAGTTCCAGTTAAACCAAACATTCTCTCTTTAAGAATAGTATCTTCACCATTCCAAAGAGCGATCGCAAAACAAAGTCGTTGATGATTATCCGAAATTCCAGCAATCCCATCTTCTCCCCATCGATAAGCACGGGAGCGAGCTTGATCATGGGTGAAGTAGTCCCAGGCTTCCCCAGTGGTGCTGTAATCTTCTCGCACTGTTCCCCACTGGCGTTCACTTAAATAAGGACCCCACCGCCTCCAGTATGCCGTGCGATCGCGTTGGGCTGCCAACCTTGCTTCTTCTTGAGTCATTCGATTTTAGATTTTAGATTTTAGATTTTAGAATTTACTGCACTTAGATCATCTGGGAGCTTTATTTGTAGCAACTTACTTAATTGCTTATTTTACCTACTTCTGCACTAAAGAGAATTAAAACTGACTACTGCTCCTGATAATTCCAGAGCAGTCCGCCATCTACAAAGAAAGTTGCCCCTGTCACATAATCAGCATCATTAGAGGCTAGAAAAGCGACCACTGAAGCCACATCTTGTGGCTTACCTAAGCGACCCAAGGGAATGTTCTTGAGTACGGCATCCAACTTCTGTGGGTCATTCAAAAGCTTAGTATTAATAGGGGTCTCAATAGCTCCTGGTGCAACGGAGTTGATTGTGATTCCCAAAGGCCCCAACTCAATCGCTAAGTTACGTGTCATCATTTTGACGCCACCTTTGCTAGCACAATAAGAAGTAAAATGTGGGAACGGGAGTTCTTCATGCACTGAACTGATGTTAATAATCTTTCCAGTCCGTTTAGTCTCAATCAGGTGCTGGACAAAGGCTTGAGTTGCAAAAAACACACCTTTGAGGTTGACATTAAGCACTGCATCATAATCTGTTTCTGATACTGACCAAAAATCAGCGCTCTTTTCAATGCCAGCGTTATTAACTAAAATATCTAGCTTGCCGAAGTGTTGAATACCCGACTTAATCAACTGATGGACTTCGCTGACTACACCTAAGTCTGCCTGAATAATCAAGCCAGAGCTTCCTGTGGCTTGTACTTTAGTTAGAGTTTCCTCAGCACCTTGGCGATGGCTGCGGTAGTCGATCACGATATCTGCGCCTTCTTGAGCAAGACGCACTGCAATAGCTTGACCAATTCCTTGACTGCTACCAGTTACCAAAGCTACTTTACCTTCAAGCTTCATCTCTATATTTCCTTTTAAAACAGGGTGATATCTGTTCAGATTCTCAGTAAAAGAAGGTTATAGATTGGAATCACTAATACTCCACCAACTCAAAATTACTCGCTCATTCTTGTTTGTAGTAAGCGTTACCTTATGGGAACGCTACGCGTACAGCGCTTAAAAAGGACTAAAGTCCTTACTACAAACTATGCAAAGTTGGCGTGACAGAGTATTAATGCAAATCTACAACCTTCTTTTATCTGTTAGTCTTTAACGCTCTACATTGTTTATTGCAGTTACATCTTCTTGCGTTGTTGTCGATTTAAACTGAAACTGGAGTTGGCTTGGCAAACAAATCCTGACCTTTAAGGACAGAAGCGATTCTAGATACATTTGCTCCGTGGTATCTTGCAACTTCGAGTCTCTCTTCGGTCACACCGGTTTGCTCCATCTTCTCACCAGCTGATCGTCCGTAAGGTCCCCACTGTAGTCCTGCTAAATGGTAGCCTGGGGTATTTTTGGGAAGAGGCACTATAACCATCCCCATCTGAGCAAGGTTATTTAGCAGAGCCACCATGGTGAGTTCACACCCACCTCCAGCATTTCCATAGCCACCGCCGGTAGTAAATATTGCTCCAACTTTGCCAATCATGCTATCTTTCATCCAAACTCGGCCGCACACTGTATCGATAAATTTTTTCACCCGCCAATCTGGACTTCCCATGTGAACAGGTGTTCCAACAATAAGTGCATCAGTGGCGATTAAGTCATCTGTTGTGGCTTCTTCTGCTAACTTGATTGAAACTTGAGTTCCGGGAACTGACATCGCACCTGAAGCGATCGCATCAGCCATCTTCTGTGTATTGCCGTAGTCTGTTGCGTACACTATTAATACATTAGTCATTTTGATCTCCTTAGTTTTGTTGAGAGGTGAAAAATTAAGCAACTTCTTTGTAAATCTCTATGATGGCGTTGAGCAGCTGCAACGCATCAGACTTGGAGCGCTGAAAGGAGTTGCGTCCGATAATCGAGCCAAACCCGCCACCATAGTGGATAGAGCGGATTTCATCAAGTATTACTTCATCGCTTTCGGTTGGACCACCAGAGAAGATAACAATACGTCGGCCATTGAAAGTACACTGTACTACATGACGTACTCGCTCAGTCAGTGTCCCAATCGGAATTTGCTCTTTTTCGTAGACTTTGCGTGCTGCCTCTTGCTCGATATGTGCAGTCGGCAATTTGACCTTGATGATATGTGCGCCGAGTTGAGCAGCTATTTGTGCAGAATAACCGATGACATCAATAGCAGTTTCACCCTTTTTGCTCAAACCAGACCCACGAGCGTAAGCCCAAATCACCACTACCAAACCACAGCGCTTGGCTTCTTCGGCGTAGGCGCGGATTTGTTGATACATTTCCATTCGATGTGTTGAGCCAGGGTAGATAGTAAAGCCAATGCCCACACACCCCAAGCGCAGTGCATCTGCCACGCTGCCAGTCAGAGCCTGTTTAGGGTCTTGCTCATCGAGCAGAACATCATGGTCGTTGACTTTGAGAATTAGGGGGATCTCGCCAGCAAATTCCCGCGCTCCTGCTTCCAAAAAACCCAAGGGAGCAGCATAGGCATTACAGCCAGCTTTGATCGCTAGCTCAAAGTGATAGTGAGGGTCATAAGCAAGTGGGTTAGGGCCAAAACTACGTGCTGGCCCATGCTCAAAACCTTGATCTACCGGCAGGATAACCAGTTTACCAGTACCCCCAAGCTTGCCGTGATTCAGCAGTCGGGACAAATTGGTTAGTGTTCCTGGATTATCGCTACCATACCAGTTCAGGATTTCTTGTACCGATTTGTTCATTATGTTTCTGCTCCCATCTGATAGAGTTCTTTGGGGGTGTAAGTTGAACTCTGGCTATTTAAGATGTAGCGTTCTACTGCGTTGGCGAAGCCTTCATCTTCATTGGAGGTCGTCACATGTTTGGCGGCACACTGCACCTCAACACTGGCATTACCCATGGCGATGCTCAGACCGCTTTTCGAGAACATTGGCACATCGTTGGGCATATCCCCGATAGTTGCAATCTCTTGAGTAGGAATTGCCAACATCTGTGAGAGGCGCTCGATGACAAACCCTTTATTAGCACGTGGATGAGTTACGTCCAGATAATAAGGTTGCGAGCGAGCAGCAGAGACTTGCTCTGCACCATCTGAACTTGCGCCAGTTTCGCAACACACCTGTTCTCTAAATTCTCGCTGGGTTTCAGCTTCACACCGTGCTACTGCCTCTAGATCGTCGCTAACACCGACAATCTTTGCTACGTTTTCAAGTAAATGATCAAATCTTGGCACTACCGTTGGTGGGAACTTGATCGTCCATGCTTCGCGATCAACGTGGGGGGCGTGGCGATCGCGTACAAACCAGTCGCGATCGCTGTAGATCCAAACGTCTAGACCATGGGAATCAATAATCTCGACAACGCGCTTGGCGATCGGCGCACTCAGAAGATTTTGCTCAATAATTGAGAAATCTGGTCGCAGAAAAATTGCACCATTGAAAGCCGCAATGGGTGCTGTCAAGGCCAGATCGTCGATGAGTGTTTTCATACCGAGGGGCGGACGCCCGCTTGTGATTGTAAAGGTGATATCCGCCACACGCAACTTAGATACCGCATTTTGAGCAGGCTCGGTAAGCACTTTTTCTTTCGTGACCAGCGTACCGTCTACGTCGGCAACCAAAAGAGAAATTTTAGGTTTTATTAGCCATAAATCGTCATTTTTTGTACTCATGAATGATTTTTTCTACAGCTGATAAATTTGTTGATGTGACTACAATTATTTGCTACTAGAATCATGGTTCAACCTTCCGCCACTGCCGACCGTCACGCTCTAACAAGTCGAAAGCTTCTTGAGGACCCCAAGTACCTGCCGCATAATTTGGAAAACTACGAGGGGGTAACGCTTTCCAGACATCTAGGATTGGTGTCACCACATTCCACCCAATTTCAACATTGTCAGCTCGCTGGAATAGGGTGGCGTCGCCAATCATACAGTCGTAAAGCAGTGTTTCATAGCCAGTACTTGGCTGAGTGCCAAAGTAGTCAGCATATTCAAAATTCATCTCTACCGTACCCATACGTACACTAGGGCCGGGAACCTTAGCGCCAAACTGCAAACTGATACCTTCGTTGGGATGAATACGTAAAACTAGGAAATTGGGTGTTAGTTGCTCGATGGGCGTCTGACGAAACAGTAGAAACGGGACGTGCTTGAACTGAATTGCAATTTCAGTCACTCGTTCCGGTAGAGCTTTACCTGTCCGCAGGTAAAAGGGTACATCAGCCCAGCGCCAATTGTCAAGCATCAGCTTCAGCGCTACAAAAGTTTCAGTACCAGAATTATGAGCGACGCGCGGCTCGGTACGGTAAGCAGGCACTGACAAACCTTTCACCGTACCCGCACCATACTGTCCGCGTACTGTTTGGGTAAGGACTTCTTCCGGACTAAGTGGTTGGATTGCCCGCAGCAATTTAGACTTTTCATCCCGTACTGCGTCGGCTTCAAACGAAAGTGGCGGCTCCATCGCCATGAGTGCCAGCAACTGGAACATATGGTTTTGCACCATGTCCCGCAATGCACCTGCTCCTTCATAGTAACCGCCTCTGCCCTCTACACCAACACTTTCGGCAACCGTAATTTGCACGTGGTCGATGTAACGGTGGTTCCAGACTGGCTCAAATAGACCATTACCAAATCGAAAAACCAGAATGTTCTGTACTGTTTCCTTGCCGAGGTAGTGATCGATACGGTAAACTTGGCTTTCTTGCAGGACACTACTGATATTTTTATTCAGAGCGCGAGCCGAATCAAAATCATTTCCAAAGGGCTTCTCAATAATTACTCGCCGCCAAAGACCTTCTTCTTCACGAACTAGTCCACCAGTTCCTAGTTGCCACACAATATCGTTAAAGAAATTAGGTGCTGTCGCTAGATAGTATAGGTAATTGCCACGTGTACCGCATTCCTGATCTACAGTCGCTAGCAGTTCCTGTAACTGCTCATAAGTACTAGGATCTTGAAACTCACCTGACAGATAGTATAAACGCTTTTCAAACGAATCCCAAAGCTGTGTATCTACTGAGCTGGTCGCAAACTCATGAATGTCCCGACTTATTTTTTGGCGGAAGTCATCGGTACTCATCTGAGCGCGAGCCACTCCCACGACGGCAAATTCCTTGGGTAACAGGTTACTTTGTGCTAAGTTGTACAGAGCTGGAATCAACTTACGCTTAGTCAAATCTCCAGCAGCACCGAAGATTACCATTACGCAGGGATCACCGGGTCGATCTACTAGCCATTTATCAGTCATGTTCATTGTTTTTGTGCCTTGTCATGATTTTAGGGAACGCCACAAAATAAATGATCCAACTCGTGGCCTTGTCTGTTGTCTGTTGCAATTGAATATTTTTGGGTTTGGAAGTCCCTGCTTTCTCTCAATGCCTAGTGCTAACATACTTTTCATTGGCTTTTAAGTACCATTACAAAATTAATTACACATTCTTCAAGCCGTTCCCTATTCTCTGTTCCCTTCCTTCACGAATGAATTTAATTTTGCTTAACTACTTATGACCTTGCATTTTGCTCTATGTGTCCACCGAATTTGTATCGCATTGCTGACAGTAACTTCTCGGCAAAAGTATGCTCCTGTCGTGAGCGGAAGCGTGTGTAAAGTGATGCCGATAGCACATCAGCAGGTACGGCTGACTCTATGGCTGCCATAATCGTCCAGCGTCCTTCGCCAGAGTCCTGCACAAAACCTGTATACTCAGAAAGTGTTGGGTTTTCAACCAAAGCCATCGCCGCTAAGTCTAGTAGCCACGAACCCACAACACTGCCTCGACGCCAAACTTCAGCAATGTCTGCTACATTAAGGTCATAGCGATAAGCCTCGGACAGTTCTGGGGAGTTGGCATTACGGAAGATATCAAAGCCTTCAGCGTAAGCTTGCATCAGGGCATACTCGATGCCGTTGTGAACCATCTTGACAAAATGTCCGGCACCATTTGGACCACAGTGCAAGTAGCCGTCTTCAGCTGTGCTACTCAGTTTTTCCCGTCCTGGCGTACGGGAAATGTCACCTCGTCCAGGAGCAATAGTTTTAAAAATTGGGTTTAGATGTTTAACTATTTCTTGTTCGCCGCCGATCATTAGGCAGTAGCCTCGCTCTAATCCCCACACTCCACCACTAGTTCCCACATCTACGTAGTTGATGCCTAGATTTTGCAAAACCTTAGCACGGCGCACATCGTCTTTGTAGTAGGAATTGCCACCGTCGATGATGATGTCACCCGGTGCCATTTTCTGTGCTAGTTCCATGACCATCTGCTCTGTTGCCTCACCGGCTGGCACCATTACCCAAGCAACACGAGGTTTAGTCAATTGATTGACGAAATTGTCAAGGGAAGTAGTTCCTATTGCCCCTTCACTTTCTAGCTGCTTTACTTTGTCGGGGGTCCGATTGTAGACGACACACTCGTGTCCGTCTTTTAGCAGACGTCGGACTATATTTGCACCCATACGTCCTAGACCAATCATGCCCAGTTGCATATAATTCTCCTTGAGTTTGCTGATTCAGAACAAGACTTGCTTGATTGCCGTTTGTAGGGTGGTTAAACCTGCTTGCACATCTGAACCTAAATGCACTCGCAAAGCTCGTCGCGATCGCTCTGCTAATACCTGAAAGTCACCCCGTGCTTGAGCCGCTTTGACTACACCAAAACTATACTTATGTCCAGGTACAGGTAAATCAACACTTGCATCGCAGGTAATTTGTAAAAACACACCGGTATTCGGTCCACCCTTATAAGCTTGCCCCGTGGAGTGTAAGAAGCGTGGACCAAAGCCTAAACAAGTTGCTACCTGCTTGGCATCGCGAACAGCTTGCCGAATTGCTTGTAGTTGTGTTTGGTGTAACTCGTTCATCTCAACATAAGCCAGCAGAGCAAAATAATCACCGACTTGGATGCGGTCTAGGTGCGCCCGCAGATAGCCAACCAAGGAGCGATCACTTGTTGCTTCAAAAAGTGCAGCCGCATTTTTTTGGTCAGTGAACAACTGGATGCGGTTTTCTGTTAGTATTGGCGTCTCTGGTGGGAGCGCACCCGTTTGTTCATACTTGGATGTCAATTGTCGCGTGGCAATTTTGCTCGCTTCTACATCCGGCTGATTAAAGGCGTTAATCCCAATAATTGAACCTGCAACGGCGGTGGCAAATTCCCAACGGAAAAATTCCTGACCTAGTTGATAGGCATCTCGTATTAAAATACGTACTACAGGCTGTCCTGCTTGTTCTAAAGCATCGACTATTGTATCTTGCTCTGGATTGGAGTTAGTCTCCAGCTTAATATAGACAAACAGGCGATCGCTGCCGTAAATATCTGGTGTTCCCAAAGGTTCCTGGTCAATAGGAATCAATCCTTTGCCGTTTTTACCTGTTGATTCAGCAAGTAACTGCTCTAACCACGCACCCAAATCCGAAATAGCCGATGAGATAATTAAGGTAACTTTATCTCGACCTTGGTTGGCAAGCACTCCTAGAATTGTTCCCAATACTACACCAGGGTTGTCTGTGGCTGGAACAGTCGCAGCACAAGAGTGTACCATTTCTTCGGCATAGTCGAGGAATTTCGCGACATCAACGCCCATAATTGCCGCAGGTACCATGCCAAAATTTGACAGAGCCGAGTACCTGCCACCGATACTGGGTAAGCCGAAGAAAATGTTACGGAAGCCGTCACTTTGTGCCACTTGCTGGAGTTTCGAGCCGGGGTCGGTGATTGCAATGAAGCGTCTACCTGCTTCTTCTGCACCCAAAGCCTGCTGTACCCGCTCGAAGAAATACTGCTTAAAGATGTTCGGCTCCAAAGTACCGCCCGACTTACTGGATACAATGAACAGAGTGTTGGTCAGATCCACTTTATCTTCAACTGCTTTGATCTGGGCTGGATCTGTTGAATCCAACACGTGTAATTCAGGGTAGCCCAGCACTTTGCCAAAGGTAAGCTTCATCACTTCAGGACACAGGCTAGAGCCGCCCATTCCTAGTACTACTGCATCCTTAAAACCTGTACTCTTAACTTCTTCGGCGAGTTTTTTGAGGTGGTCAATATGTGCCAATTGGTCTTCAGTGATCCCAAGCCAGCCTAGCCAACGGCTCTCATCCTCATTTGTCCAGAGCAACGCATCTCGCGCCCACAACCGTCGTACTTTGTTGTTGGTGAGCCAATCTTTAAGAGATGCTTCCACGCTTTTGGCTAGAGCATCAGGCAGATAGTAACTTTGCCGATCTAGGGCTGTACCTAGCACCGCTTCACGCTTTTTCTCGACAACACTTAACAATTTGTCAAACGCTTCAATGAATAACTGTACCCCCTCTGTTAATAGCTGTTGTGTGATCTCCTGTATTGAGATGTTGACCTGAGAGAGGGCTTCCATTATGTCATGCGCTTCTTCTAGATGCTCTTTCAAGCTGCCACGACGTGGTTGTCCATGATCGCGAAACGCCTCAAATGTTGCTGGAGGAATGGTGTTTACTGTGTCTAAACCGATGAGTTCCTCTACGTAAAGTACGTCGCGATACAGGGGGTTTTTGGTGCTAGTGCTAGCCCATAGGAGTCGTTGCGTTTGTGCGCCCCGATTGGCTAATGATTGCCACTGATCGCTCTGATAGATTTCTTGGTAGCGTTGATAAGTCAGTTTAGCATTGGCAATAGCAACTTTACCCATAAGGCTTCGCAAGGATGCCTGTTCGCTGGGACTGGTAGCTGTCTTGATGCGATTGGTGGCGATCGCATCAATGGCAGTATCAATGCGGCTGATGAAGAAGCTGGCGACGCTGGCTACCTTACTTACGTCCCCGCCTTGCGCTGCCAACACTTCTAAACCACTGATATAAGCATCTGCGACTAAATTATAGGTTTCCTGAGAAAATAGGAGTGTAACGTTAACATTGATACCCTTACTAATCAATTGTTTGATTGCAGGGATACCAGCAGGTGTTGCAGGAACCTTAATCATCACATTCTCACGTCCAACTGCTTGCCAGAGTCGTTGCGCCTCGGCGATTGTGCCTTGTGTGTCGTGAGCGAGGTAAGGTGATACTTCCAAACTAACGTAGCCGTCACGCTTTTTCGTTTGTTTGTAGACAGACTGCAAAACATCAGCAGCATTTTGAATATCGCTAATCGCCAATTGCTCATAGAGCGACATGGCGTCCATGTCTTGTTGCTGCTCAAGTGCAATCAGTGGATCATTATAGTCGGTGCTGCCAGCAATGGCTTTCTCGAAAATAGTAGGGTTAGACGTGACACCACATAATCCATCCTCATCTACTAAACGTTGTAATTCGCCACTGGTAATCAAGCTGCGGCGAATGTAGTCTAACCAGACAGACTGTCCGTAATTCCGCAGAGTTTGCAGAGAATTCATAAATTGCGTTTCCAAAAGTATTAATTAACTTTATAGATTCGGGCAGTACTGGGGAGAAGCACTCTGTATTAAAGTTTCCACTTAAAAAATTTTTTGACCAGTCAAGATCGCCAAATTAAGGACAAACTTACTGAGGGATAGATATGTAAAAAATAAAATGCCCAATTAGGTTGATAGGTTATTCCTGGCTACAGGCAAGCTGGATCTGCAAAAAATATGAGTTTTCCTACACCCTCATATGCTCACACCTATTCGCAACTAACACCAACAATTAGAGCCTGCTGAGACTCCATAGTTACAAACAGAGGTGAGTGTAACATTATCAACCAATAATCCAGAATCAATAGTGTTATCTCCCACATCTACTACTCCGAGTCCCAAAGTGTATGTCCCGGCAGTTGGTATTGTAAAGGAAAAAGTTTGAAAGCCAGTCTCTGCAAAAAATTCTGTTGTCGAAGAAGTCACCAATGATGAAAACGTCGTGTCAGCTAGTTCTGATTCGGAACTGATTGAAACGAAGGAAAAATCGTTATTAGAGAACACTTGTGCGCTCTCATTCGTAAGGAAATTCCAATCGAAAGTTAAAATGTCTCCAGCGTTGGCTGTGAATGTTTGTCGAATAGCTGAACCTTGAGTAACATCTCCATTGCCAAAATTATCCAGGCTTCCAGTTTCTAAACCCAGGAATGTTTCTATAATTGTGTCAGAAAATGTGACTCCCCCAGTTGACAATAAAGCCTGAGAAGTCCCCTCACTCGGACCACTATTAAACGCTGGTGTTTCAATAGTGGTTGCACCTAGTGTTGTCCATCCAGTAAAATCACTGCTTTCAAAGCTACTGTTGATAACCGTTGGGTTGGGATAGGGTTCGGGAAGAGTAAACGTGTTGAATGACAGTGTATAGCAACCAGATTCAAAGTGATCACCTGTAAGGCTAGTGTCCCTCAAGCCAGTTACTGCAAAATTCAGACTGCCATCTGTTGGTACTATTCCGGTTAGTACAGATAGAACACTATCATCAGCTTGGTCATCATTGATTGCGAGGATATTACCGGAATTATCAACCAACCCCAGAAGTGGATCAACAAACTCTGAAGTTATTTCTGCGGTAAACAAACTTCCAGCAATAAGGCCTGAGATAGTAAAAAAGTCAATGTCACTATAACTAAGTTGCCCATATATAGCACTGGTATCAGATGATAGAGATTGTCTGGTATTGAAAGAGTTATTAGGTTCACTCTCAATTACTATTGTTTGTTGAAGTTCTTCAAATTGAGATAAAGAGGAATTTTTTGTCATAATATTTAAGGATTTGTGTGCAAACAACCTAATTTCTGATAAAAGCTTCTGGTAAGAGCTACGATACTACCTCAAAGGGCAGCATCATCTCGTTGTCCTCATGTTCAAGCATATGGCAGTGCCACACGTAGCGCCCAGTAAACGAGTTGCCAAAAGGTAGATTCTCCGCAGCTTGAGCACCAAATGGAACGATAAGACGGGTAATTTCGCCTGGATTGACTAGCACTGTATCCTTCCACCCGGCTTCATTTGGTGCTGGCGGTCTCGCCGGACCAATGACAAAGGGGGTTGGATCGGGCGGTGGGTAGCCAGCTGGCACTGTTGGCCCACCAGGTGCGTGGTGTGTGAGTACTGTGCGAGAACCAGTGGCAAAGTATGCCTTCGTGTACTGGGTTGTGTTAATTTTCTGTCGATTAAGGATCTGGAAGAAGACCAGATGCAAGTGCATCGGGTGAGCGACAGGTTGAAGATTAATAATATTCCACTGCTCCACAGTATCTACCTTTGGACGCTCCATCAGCATTTCAGGGTAGTTCTCGGCCTCATCCCAGTACACGTAGTTGAGCAGCACCACAAGTGGCCCAGTTGGACTAGGGATCTCTACCAGTGTCAAAAATCGCTGTTGCACTGGCGTAGTAGCAATCGGTTTAATGAGTGGTTTATGCAATCGCAGTGTCTGGGGAATGACTTTAGGAGCAGGAGCAACTGTGTTGACGGTGAATTGCATGATTTCTGGTAATAGGAAATTACCTAGTACCATGTTGGCTCTACCTTCAGGATACGGTGCGATCGCCTCATTTTCCAAAACGATTTTGTCTCCTGGCAGGTTTTTAGAGAAGTCAATTAGCACATCTGCTCGTTCACCGGAAGACAGCAGCAGTCTAGACAATGGTACTGGAGCATTCAGAAATCCTCCGTCAGTACCGATTTGAATAATTGGCTGGTTCGACGACAGCTTAAGGTTGTAGGTTCGGGAGCTTGAGCCGTTGATGATCCGGAATCGATATAAAGTGCGGTCAACATTAAGGTTTGGCCACGCCTTGCCGTTAACGGTAGCTACGTCGCCAAGAAACTCCACTTCCCATAATTCGGGGTGATATATTGATCCATCAGGGTTGAATACCCGATCCTGCAAGACGAGTGGTATTTCATAAGGAGATCCTGAGGGGAGACCAAGCGGTCCATTGCCTCCAGCAGGATCGTCAATGTCTCTGAGCAAATAGAACCCAGCGAGTCCAGCCATCACATTTTGACCAGTGATACCAAGCGCATGGTCGTGATACCACAACGTCGCCGCTTCCTGATTGTTGTTGAAGTTGTATACGTAAGACTGTCCTGGCGTGAATGTATCCGTCGGATAACCGTCACTTTGTGGTTCTGTATTGCTGCCATGCAGATGCAACGATATCCGTGGACTAGTTTTGTCAGATTCCAGTACACCGTGCAACCTTGTGTCAAGTGGCAACGGGTGAGGCCCAAGTTCATTGTTTACGGTGAGTCTAAGCGGTGTACCTCTGGTGACTTCGATAGTCGGTCCAAGGTACTCAGCCCCGCCGTAGCCCCATGTGGGACCTGCTCCTAAGTTTTTATGGAACGAGTGAGAGCTAGATGCTACTGTCAAATTAGTAGGTGCTCCACTAGGAAAAGGTATAGGTAGAGTCTCTGTAAATTTCGATATCTGCGGCGAAGCTGCGATGCTTCTCTTCGCCCTAAGCATTGCAGGAACGAGAAATGCTGCTCCCAATCCTGCACTTGTCATCATAAATTGCCTTCTAGTAACCATTCTTTCTTATCTATAGTGTCTATTGAAAGTTTGTTTTAATTATTGGAGCATCATTTTTTCTCCAAAATAAATCTTTTTTTATCTGATTTAATAGTTGTAACAGAGGTGGAGAATGAGTTATGAATTTCTAAATTCGGCAACGGCATTTCTTGCCAGCAATTTCGGCAGAACCAGTATACACGGTTATTACGAATATGCTGTAACAGTCGATGGGAACAGCAAAGACAATTTTTCACTTGAACGGTTGGTTTAAAGCAAACCCCTGATTGCTGGCTGCCTTTAGCCTGAATCAACGACTCGCGATCGCTCCAAGTGGTTACTATCCAATGCATTAGTAAACCATTCCTATTTCATGAATTATTATCAATATATCCTCTAAATTTATACCGCATAGTAAACGGTAATTCCTAAGCAAAAATAGCTTGGTTAAGCGCAAATAAGAAAACGATATTAGTTAAGAAAAAAGAGAAAAGATGAAAAGATAAAAAAGTAGCTTTCCACCTTTTTCCTTGATTGTGGCAATGGTATTAAAGAATAGAGAAAGTATACTTAATTATATTGAAATCCAACCCTTTTTCACTACTTAAGATACACATTTTAAAGGAAAACTTATTGCTAGTGGTAAGTTTTAAGAGATGACTTATAAATTATCTTAAATTTGTAGGGATGAAGCGTTACGGTAAAAAATACAAAAGTAAATACGTCTGAAATTATTACCAATACAATAACAAAGGTCTAATGGCGACCCCTAATAAAATCAACTTTATTTATGCCTATCTAGCTTGAAAAATGGGTGTAATAAGAGTCATATTTTTCTTCACCCTGGTGTACACAGTTCATGACGGCTACTAGCTTAAAAATAGAGCAAGAGAAATAGAATTTCCATCCATGCTGGTGTAGCAGTTCGGCTTCGGCTACTTATTTTGTAAATGAAATCTAATTTGCAGAAACAATTAATATTTGAAGTCATAACATAGTTTTTCAGCTACGTAGAATTTTGTCTATTGAAGATCGATAACTTAAGGAGGAAGTTAATTGCAATAGGAATTTGCTAAAGCACTAAATTTATCCTGATAATTTCCGCCTAATAATAGTCACAACTGCTTTGTGCGACTTTGGCATAGGCATCAATCGAAGCGATAATTTACGATTGCTTATTGCTTGGATATATAAGGTGTGACTTTGCTTTATCGTTGATTTTTGATGAAAACGTCTTTACGTTAAGTATCTCACTCATAAAAACTCTGTATCCAATTCCTTAATATTGTTTTTATTAAAGGAAACCTCCGCAGGGAAAATTTTAGGGTGTTGGTACAAGATATAAACGTCACACAAAGTGGAAGTCAAAAGTATGAAACCTCTCTCTCAATAAATTAAGAAACGCATTTTTTGGGATTTATAAAACTCTTACTGTATCGAGATTATAAAATCTGGTCTTAGGAGTTATTCAAAAAAAATCAAATTATAGTGAAACGGCTTATGTTGTTCCTTAACCTAAAGATTTTCTCTGGCTAAAACTTTCCAGCCTTGAAAAACTAAAAGACGAAAAGTGTTTCATCTTTGAAAAGATGCAGTCAAAATAGCATGATAAAAAACTCTGCATCTTTCACTCGTGATATAAATCTATAGCAATTTTAATCTATTGGTGAGAAGAGCCGCAGATAAAAACCCTTATTTCATAGGCATTACAGACTTTATTCATTCTTACGTATCATTTAGGATTGCTATAGTTCAAGTTCGCTATCAAAGTTTTTAGGCTAACTACACAAGCAAAGTTCACTGAGTAACTTTGTATATTTCAAAACAATCTTCGCAGTAGAATAGCAAAACTTATGTAATTAAGTGGAGAGAAACTATGAATCAGAACGATTCTGTGACATTGGTTCAAGACTACAAAGCAACACCATACAAAAATGCTGTTTTAGATGATAAAAATCTTCAAAATGCTTTAAAAAGTATCAATTCTAAGTTTGGAGATTTTTGCACCCGCGTAGCAGGTGAAGCATGGGGTCTTCCATTAATTGACCAAAAAACCAAGGCTTTAATCACAATTGCTGTTGATGTTGTAAATCAGGATCAAACCGGAAATGGTAGTCCTTTTGAAGCACACGTAACAATGGCTATGCAACAAGGAGCTACACGTGAAGAAATCGAAGAACTCCTTTTATTTATGTGCGTTTATGCGGGATTCAATAAGGCAGCAGGATGCTTTGGTATCCTTAATGATATTCTCGGCCCTTCAGCATGATCTTCTAAAAGATCATGAAATTGATAAATAACAGAATAATGGCGTTGCATAATTGCAGGATGATTTTGGAATTTGCATGACTCAATAATCACCATGTTTCTGTGTCTTTGTGTCTCCACGTCAGCCTCAATCATCCCATTATTCAGTAACACCAGAATAATTTAGTGTGGAACTGTGGAACCAGGTGTGCTTGAATACCAATTGATTCTTTGTATTCAGTGATTAATTGTAATTCTGCACTATCCAACTACAGTCAATCAATAAAGTTTACAGCCGAGTACTGCAATTTTGACTACCATCACAGAGGTTTCAGATGAAAAAGCAAACTAACTGCTACCAAGAACTGTCTGCAGATTATTCAAAACCAGGTCTAGTTGATAGTGTGTTAGCAAACAAATTAATCAACGATGCTGAGACATATGTTTCTCTTCGTGAAGAAACTTTACCGGAAATTACTCCTGAGTATAACTTAACGCAAATAGAAAAGGAAAACAGGGATTGGTGGCCAACCCACTGTGAAGCACTGCGACAAGGAAGGGGAGATATTTTAGCAGGTGAATACACCAATAACCTTGTTTATCTGTGCGTTGATGGGCCTTTTTACGGTAAAACCGCCGGGACAGAGAGAGAGGCTAATTGGTGGGCCATTATTGCTCAACCAGGTGTAACAATGACTTGGCCCATTGTTATGTTTCATGGTGAGGTCGTTTACTTTGAATGGAACTGTATGGATGACGAAACGAATGAAGTAATTGCCAAAGGAAACGTAACCTGGCTCCGACGTGGACACAGAGGCGCGTGCTATTTAAAATGCGAGCAACTCACCTTTTATCGCAATGTTTTTGCACCAGCTGAATTACTGCAATTGATCAAGCGCTAATGGGTAATGTAGTAAGTTACCAAGCAGCAAACTGAAAATTTATTTAGCCACAATTATGAGGGAGACAACATGGCAACTACAACTTTTAAGAGTAAGGGAAAAATAGGTGTACTCATTGAGGAGCACTTTGACGAAATTGAGTTTCGCGCATTTAACAAATTCTTCCCTGCAAATGGATATGAACTAGAGTACATATCCCATCTTTGGAACCAAGAAGAATTGACGTTTAAGGGTATTGACTTAACAGAAGAAGTCACAGTTAGAGTAGAAGTGAATAACGTTGAACCTACTGATTATGAAGGTATCATTCTCATCGGTGCATATGCGATGGATCGCCTTCGTTATGAAGAGCATCATCAAGAAGGTCAACCCAACCAAGCTCCCGCCGTCAAATTTCTCCGAAAAGCTGTAAAGGCTATGGATAGTGGCAGATTAAGGATTGGAACAATCTGCCATAGTCTTTGGCTATTTTGTGCTGATCCAGAACTCCTTAACAATCGTGAGGTCACATGCGCCCATAACATTATTTGTGATGTCCAAAACGCCGGAGGTATCGTTATTTTCGATGGCAATAGAACCAAGAATTTACATATTCATGGCAATCTAATCACAGCTAAACATCCTAATGTCGTTGCTGAATTCATGGACATTTTTTTAAAGGCAATCAACGAGCAGCAATTGCAGATAGTGACCAAATAGAAAATCACAACTAAGGAATTGAGCTTTTTAGGTGCGAAAAAGACTATTCACTTGGTTTCACTTAAAAATCTGAGTTAACGATCTTATTCTAGAGTGGCTAATTAGCAGAAGATTCAGGATGAAACCTGTTGTTATGACTCAAATACTGGATTCTTTACCTTCCGAGCAACCCAACAAAATTCTCTGCCGCTATATTAATGCCACTAGCCAGATTCAAATTGCTCGGATCGCAAACATTCCCAATTGGTACTTTGAGCGAGTTATTATTCCTGGACAGTATCTTTTGTTTGAAGCCCCGGTGGATGGTCAATTGGAAATTCATACAGCTACGGAGGTCTGTGCAATTTTATCAGATAAGATATTTTGCAAGCATCTACGCATCAACTAAAGAATGAAATATCGGGGATCTATGAGATACCCAATTACCTTTTGTTTTGTTTCCAAAATACTTAGGAGTTAAACAAGGAGCACAATGACTGTAACACCAGCTAAATTACAGACAAAACAAGTTACAAAAGAGTACCAAGTAGAAGTGGGACGCACGCATCCATTGGGTGCAACACCTTATAAAGACGGAGTAAACTTCTCAATCTTTGCAGAACATGCAGCATCTATCGAACTCTTATTGTTTGAACAGCCTAATGACCCAGAACCCATTCAGATTATTAAATTAGACTCAAGGAAAAATAAAACTTTTCACTTTTGGCATATTTATGTCAAAGGATTAAAACCTGGAACTGGTTACGCCTATCGAATTGACGGTCCTCAAGATTTACAGCAAGTAGGACATCGTTTTAACAAAAATAAGGTACTGCTCGATCCTTATTCTAAGGGAAATGCTAACGCTCTTTGGAACCGTATTGATGCTTTGGGTTCAAAAGACAATCTAACCACCTCAATGCGTAGTGTAGTCATCGATATATCGGATTACGATTGGGAAGGCGATCGCCCTCTCAATCGACCAATGAGTGATACTATCATTTATGAGTTACATGTTGGCGGATTTACCAAGTCACCTTCCTCTGGCTGCCAATATAAAAATACTTTCTCTGGAGTCATTGAGAAGATTCCTTACTTGAAAAAACTAGGTATAACAGCTGTTGAACTCTTGCCAATATTTGATTTTGATGAAAAGGAAGTTGTTCGAGAAGTTAATGGTATACCCTTGAAAGACTACTGGGGATACAATCCCCACAGTTTCTTTGCACCTGAAGTTTCTTATTGTTATTCTCCTAAGGAGAAAAACCCGATTAACGAGTTTCGGGATATGGTTAAGGCATTGCATAAAGCTGGAATTGAGGTCATTTTAGATGTAGTCTTTAACCACACCAGCGAAGGTAATCATCAGGGTCCAACTATTAACTTTAAAGGTATAGGAAATAGTACTTACTATCACCTCGTACCTTGGGATAAGCAGTACTACATGGATTACTCCGGGTGCGGAAATACATTCAACTGCAATCACCCAATTGCAGAAAAGTTAATTGTAGAGTGTCTAGAATTTTGGGTGAAAGAAATGCATGTGGATGGTTTTCGGTTTGATGAAGGATCTATTTTATCCCGTGGGCAGGATGGAGTCCCTATGGTTCATCCGCCAGTTGTCTGGCACATTGAAACATCTGCTACCTTAGCCGAAACCAAAATCATTGCTGAGGCTTGGGATGCTGGTGGACTTTATCAAATTGGTTACTTTCCTGGTTATCGCTGGGCAGAATGGAATGGCCGCTTCCGCGATGATATTCGGCGATTTGTCAAAGGAGATCCAGGACTGGTTGGGGCAGTTGCTGCACGCCTTGCTGGAAGTGCTGATCTGTATCAAGAAACAGGTCATTTACCGATTAATAGCATTAATTTTATAACTTGTCATGATGGGTTTACCCTTAATGATTTAGTCTCGTATAACGATAAACACAATGAAGCTAATGGTGAAAATAACCAAGATGGCATCAGTGACAATTTGAGTTGGAACTGTGGCGTTGAAGGAGAGATTGACGACCCAATCATTGATACATTGCGACGGAAACAGATTAAGAACTTTGCAACTATGCTTTTGCTTTCTCAAGGCGTTCCAATGATCTTGGCTGGTGACGAAGTCAGACGCACTCAAAAGGGAAACAATAATGCCTATTGCCAAGATAACGAGATTAGTTGGTTTGACTGGAATCTTGTAGAGAAGAACGCAGATATCTTCAGATTCTTCAAATTGATGATTGACTTTCGTCGGTGCTACTGCCATCCTGGCTTACGTCGTAGTTATTTCTTTACTGGTGAAGTTAATGAACGTGGTCTAGCAGATATTTCTTGGCATAGTTGTAAGTTATTTAGCCCCGGTTGGAACGACCCTGATGCGAGAGTACTTGCATATACTCTAGGTGGCTTTGAAGGAAATGCAGATATTCACGTCATGTTTAATATGTACTGGGAAGATATGGAATTTGAAATTCCCTTTCTTGAATATAGGCAATGGTACAAAGTTGTGGATACTGCTCTTGTTTCTCCTTTAGATATTGTAGAAAGAGGAAAAGAGACTCTGGTGTCAGGTGATGTATGTACTGTCAAAAATCGCAGTGTAGTCGTTCTAATTTCACAATAATTTCAATTAATTGACTTCACTTTTAGGAGCAAATTTAATGAATAACATAGATTTTTCATTTTCAGATATGGTTGCTGGGTATGTTACTGATTTTGACCCACATCAAGGAGCTTTTGGCACTTTTACTCTCAAGACCTCAGATGGACGGCTCTTTGAAGTAGCATTGACTTCAACTACCTATGCCGAACTAGTACGCAATCTGGGAGAACCTTACTACGATTGCACTAGCCAGATGAAAACAATGCTTGTCTCAGATCGATATCTTTTTGTATATGGCATTTTTTATCATGAGGCAGGCGAACACAAATTAGAAGCCAAACATATAGTTTTTCTGGGCAGAACAGAAAATGAATATATATTTGAGAAGCAAGACTGGTGGATCAATCAGATAGGAAGTCTTGCCAATTTTTACCTAAAAGCCCAGTTTGAAGATGGCGAAATTGATTATCGAAAATACCGCACTGGTATCGGCTTAGTTGGTTCCAAGGAAGACAGTAATCGCCAAGAAACTGACACCATTTCTCGCTTAGTTTATGGTTTTGCCACAGCTTATATGATGACTGGGGATGAACGCTACCTAGAGGCTGCGGAAAAAGGCACTGAATACCTGCGTCAACATATGCGTTTTCTGGATGAAGGTGAAGGAATTTGCTATTGGTATCATGCTATTGACGTAAAGCCTGATGGCAGTGAACAGAAAATATTTTCCTCAGAATTTGGAGATGATTACGATGCTATTCCAGCTTACGAGCAGATTTATGCGCTAGCTGGCCCTACTCAAACCTATCGAATAACTGGCGATCCTCGTATCATGAATGATATCGAGTTGACCGTTAATCTTTTTAACAAGTATTTCCTGGATACAACGGATAAAGGAGGATTTTTCTCACACATTGACCCAATTACTCTTAGTCCTCACTCTCAGTCTTTAGGTCATAACCGCGCCAAAAAGAACTGGAACTCGGTAGGTGATCATGCACCCGCCTATTTGATCAATCTTTGGCTAGCAACTGGTGAGGAAAAATATGCTGATTTCCTTGAGTACACCTTTGATACGATTGAAAAGCATTTTCCGGATTACGACCATAGTCCATTTGTTCAAGAACGTTTTTATGAAAATTGGGATCACGATACGGCTTGGGGATGGCAACAGAATCGGGCTGTTGTAGGTCACAACCTCAAAATTGCCTGGAACTTGATGCGGATGAACCACCTGAAACAAAAAGAAAAGTATGTAACTCTAGCTGAAAAGATTGCAGAAATTATGCCCGCAGTTGGCAGTGATCAGCAGCGTGGTGGGTGGTACGACGTATTAGAGCGTATCTTAGAACCGGATCAAAAAATACACCGTTTTGTCTGGCATGACCGCAAAGCATGGTGGCAGCAGGAACAAGCTATTTTGGCTTATCTAATTTTGACTGGTTCACTTGAGAATCCTGAATATCGACGGTTGGCGCGTGAATCATCAGCTTTCTATAATGCTTGGTTCCTTGACTACCAAGCTGGGGGTGTCTACTTCAATGTTTTGGCCAATGGACTTCCTTATCTACTAGGAACAGAGCGAGGTAAAGGTAGCCATTCCATGAGTGGCTACCACTCTTTTGAATTAGCCTACTTAGCTACAGTTTATACAAACTTATTGATTACAAAGCAGCCAATGGATTTGTTCTTTAAGCCAAAACCAGGTGGGTTTAAGGACAATGTTCTCCGGGTTGCACCAGATATTCTGCCACCTGGTAGTGTGCGTATTAGCGAAGTATGGATAAATGGGCAAAAGCATTCTGACTTTGATGCTGAAAGCCTAACAGTTAAACTGCCATCCTCTCAAGAAGAATTAAAAGTTCGAGTGAGACTTCTTCCCACACAAGTATTCTTTGACGCAACACACTTGGAAAGCGCTAATGGTATTGCCAAGATATCCTTAAGCGGATTACTGGATGCAGATGGTGTGAAACGTCTTCAAGAAGAGTTTGCTAAAGCAACAGAAAAGCCACTCAAACGCCTTGTCTTACTGCTGCAAGATTTAGAATGTATAACTACTGCTGGTATGCGAGCTCTCATTTTCATCAAGCAAAAACTAGGTCCTGATGTGGAATTGTATGTGGTTGGCGCACAAGTGCAGGTAGAGCATTTCCTGAGAATGAGTGCATTCTGTGAAGGTATTAAACTGGTGGATGAGTACGAAGCTATCGAACTAGCCAGCGTATAGTTTAGGTCAATAGCCTGCACAAAAGGATAGTGATTTCCATATACTGGCATCCGAACTATATGGGTCAACATTAGACCTGTCTTGAAAATAGGTGTAGGGGTGTAAGCGTGTAGAAAAAATTATATTTTCATGCCCTAGTTGTGTAATTTATCACATGACTGTCTAGCTTGAAAATGGGTGTAGGAAGAGTATATTTTCATGCCCTAGTTGTGTGATTTATTACATGACCTTCTCGCTTGAAAATAGAGTAAAGATAAAAGGGCAAGGGGAAGAACTATTTTCATTCCCTCGTTGTGGGCGCGACTCTTCATCAGAAGGAGCTACGCTAAAGCCCCTGGGGTTCTATCTTGAAAATAGGGGAAAGGTTAACAAATGAGGGAATATCATGGCTAAGCCTGTTCTAATTACAATAGATGACGACCCAGAAGTTTTACGGGCGATAGAGCGTGATTTGCGCCGTGAATACGGCGAAAACTTTCGGGTACTACGTGCTGAATCTGGTCAGATGGCTTTAGAGACACTGAAAAAACTGAAACTACGCAACCATCCAGTAGCTCTGTTGTTAGTGGATCAGCGGATGCCAAACATGACCGGTGTGGAATTTCTGGAACAGGCTATGGAAATCTTCCCAGATGCCAAACGTGCCTTACTTACGGCGTATGCTGACACTGATGAGGCTATTCGTGCTATCAATAAGGCTAAGATTGATTACTACTTGATGAAGCCGTGGACTCCTCCGGAGCAAGGTTTGTTCCCGGTACTTAACGATTTACTTGAGATTTGGAAAAAAACCTTTCTCCCATCGTTTGAAGGTGTTCGCGTGATTGGCGATCGATGGTCAGCCAAAACACATCAAGTCAAAGATTTTTTGGCACGTAATCATATTCCTTATCAATGGTTGGACATTGAGTCAGAGGAAGGGCGCAAGTTGACAACAGATGTTTACCTAAGTGAACTAAAATTACCACTGCTACTCTTTCCTGACGGCTCACATCTTTTACAGCCAACAAACATCGAAATAGCTAAGAAAGTTGGGCTGAAAATGCGTGCCGAAATGCCATTTTATGATGTGATCATTGTAGGTGGTGGTCCGGCTGGTTTAGCAGCAGCAGTGTATGCTGCTTCTGAAGGATTACGCACCGTCATGGTTGAAAAAGAAGCTCCAGGCGGACAAGCGGGAACTAGTTCTAGAATTGAGAATTATCTCGGTTTTCCAGTAGGACTATCTGGAGGGGATTTGGCTAGGCGTGCTGTCGCACAGGCTCAGAAGTTCGGAGCAGAAATTCTTACACCACAGGAAGTAACTGGTCTTCGCGTAGATGGTCAATATCGATATATAACCCTAGTAGATGGCTCAGAACTAAGCAGTCACACAGTAATTATTGCAACTGGTGTATCGTATCGTAGGCTTAACGTGCCTGGTAGCGAGAAGCTAACTGGTGCTGGGGTGTACTATGGAGCTGCAATGACTGAAGCAATGGCGTATCAGGGTGAAGACGTATTTATTGTTGGGGCAGGTAATTCGGCTGGACAGGCTGCTATGCATCTTTCTAGATACGCCCGTTCAGTTACCCTTTTAGTGCGTGGGGACTCACTCAAGAAAAGTATGTCTAAATATCTAATCGATCAGATCGAAGAGACAAATAACATCGTGGTCAAAGTGTTCACCGAAATTACTGAAATATTCGGTAAAGATAAACTTGAGGCAATAACTATTAGCAACTCATTAACTAATGAGGTTGAAACTGTCTGTGCTTGCGCCCTTTTCACTTTTATCGGTGCAACACCACGTACCAGCTGGTTACAAGATATTGTAGAGAGAGATTCAAAGGGATACATTCTGACTGGTCCTGATGTTTTGCATGGTGAGATGTATCCCAGAGGATGGACACTAACTCGATCGCCATATCTTCTCGAAACTAATATACCGGGAATTTTAGCAGTAGGTGATGTGCGCTATCAGTCAGTGAAACGAGTTGCTTCAGCAGTGGGTGAAGGGTCGATCGCTATTCAATTCATACATCAATATCTCTCATCCTTGTAAAAACACTGTAGATTTTTGTCATGCTTGAGTTGTTACAAACAATACCCCTGTTCAAAAACCTGACCGAGAATCAGTTGATGTGTTTGATGAACGGCAGCAATATCCGGCTGAATCCAGGAGACTTACTCTTTAAGCAAGGGGAACCTGCAAAATGCTTTTATGTGGTATTTGAAGGAGCAATCCGCCTGACACGAGAGATTAGTAACCAAGAAGTTATTTTAGCTACATATGAAGCTGGTACATTTTTTGGTGAAGTTCCGCTGCTTGCAGGCACACTTCATCTTGCAAGTGGACAAGCCGTTGGTCAGTGTCATATATATTGTTTGCACGAGGAAGAGTTCTGGCAGATGCTCATGTTCTGCCCCTCGGTGAGAAAAGCTGTTCTCGGTTTCATGGCAAGCCGAATGCAAGAGTTACAGATGTTATCTCAGCAACACGATAAACTCATTTCCTTAGGTACACTAGCAGCAGGTCTGGCCCATGAACTGGGTAATCCAACAGCAGCAGTACGTCGGGCAGCAGGACAGTTGCACGATATGGTAAACGTCTTACACAACCTCTCGCTTGAGTCTACTGAGCAACATCTCACCCCTGTTCAATTAGAGTACCTCTTGGATCTTAAGAGTCAGGCCATTGAGCGGGTGATTCAAACTTGCGACTTTGATCCCTTAACTCAGCTCGATTTGGAAGATGAACTAACTGACTGGTTAGAATCACATGGTGTTGATGATGGATGGAAATTTGTTCCTACCCTAGTTGCGGCAGGAATTAAGGCTCAACAGTTAGAAGTGATTGGCGAACATGTAAGTGTCAATACACTCAGTAGTGCATTGACTTGGTTAGAAGCAACGCTGGCTATGGCAAGTGTACTAAATGTCCTCGACCAAGGCGTTACTCGCATCTCGGATCTTGTCAATGCTGTCAAAGCCTACTCTTATATGGATCAGTCTCCACTCAAGGAGATAACTATTCATGAAGGGATAGAGAATACGCTGACTATTTTGAGCTACAAGCTCAGAAAGCATCGTACCCAAGTGGTACGTGAATACGAGCAAAATCTACCGACTATCGAAGCATATGGAAGCGCACTAAATCAAGTATGGACAAATTTGATTGACAATGCGATCGACGCCTTGGGTGAAGGAGGTACAATCTGGATACGTACTTTTAGCGCCCAAGATTGCATTACAGTGGAAATTGCGGATAACGGACCTGGTATTCCCCCTGAAATTCAATCCCGAATCTTCGATCCGTTTTTCACAACGAAGGGTATCGGTGTAGGAACTGGACTAGGTCTAGAGATTGCTTATCGAATTGTAGTTGGTCAGCATAACGGACATATTCGCTGTTTCTCAAAGCCAGGTGACACACGCTTTCAAGTTACTTTACCCCTCCACTCATTCCAAGAAATTAACAGAGCTAAAAGTGAAGCAATTCTTGCTTGAGAGAAAACATAAAGGAGAATTAATGACTATGGGGTATACAGATTTTAATCAGTTACAAGTAGTCAGACCCAGAACTAATGGCTGTGAGGAATGCATGGCAAGTGGAGACACCTGGGTACACTTGCGGGTTTGTCTCATATGCGGACATGTTGGTTGTTGTGACTCCTCTAAAAATAAGCACGCTACCAAGCATTTCCATAGCACTGGTCATCCTTTGATAAAGTCCTTTGAGCCTGGTGAGAACTGGGCTTGGTCTTATACCGACAAAACCTTTGTGCATTTACCAGCAACTGATAAAGCTGATACTTGAGTTTAATATCGTGTCCGCTTGAAAAAACATGAGGGTTTAGACGTGAAAACCTGGTTCCAACCTCCTCGTCTGCGTATTAGTGCAGAAAGCGAAGAAAAAAATGGTCATGCTACTTGGCTGGAACTTTTCTATGATTTAGTGTTTGTAGTTGCGGTATCACAAGTTGCTCACAATCTCAGCGAAGATGTCTCCCTATCAGGATTTTTTAAGTTTGTATTTCTGTTCATCCCAATTTGGTGGGCATGGATTGGTACAACATTTTATACGAATCGATTTGATATTGATGACATAGGTCATCGCTTACTGATTGGTGGGCAAATGGTAGCGATCGCCACCTTAGCAGTGAATACACATTACGGCTTGGGGGAAAGTTCTACTGGCTTTGCTCTTTCCTATGCTGCCGGAAGAGCTATGCTTGTCATTGAATATCTGCGTGCTGCCAAGCATATTCCTGTAGCACGTCCACTAGCAATTCGTTACGCACAGGGTTTTGCGATCGCTGCGGCTCTCTGGCTGATCTCAGCATTTGTACCCATCCCATTACGTTTTGGTTTTTGGGCATCGGGGCTAATTGCAGATTTCGCCACACCTCTGACAGCTAAACACTTACAGTTAGGACTAAGCCACCATGTCGAACACTTGCCAGAGCGTTTCGGGCTATTTACCATCATTGTTCTAGGCGAAGCGATTATAGGCGTGGTCGATGGTCTTTCTAATCAGAAGTGGGATGCTAAAAGCGCACTTGCTGCAATCTTCGGCTTTAGTATCGCTTTTAGCTTGTGGTGGGTCTATTTCGAGAATATTGGTAACTCAGCTTTGCGTTCTGCTAATGCAACTGGTCAAATTGGCGTTTATCAAATTTGGCTTTACGGTCATTTACCGTTGGTTATTGGACTCACTGCTACGGGAGTTGGCGTCAAACACATTATATTAAGTGAGCCTAGTGTAGCATTGCCTGCACCAGAGCGCGTACTTCTCTGTGGTACGGTAGCATTATGCTTACTAGCTCTAGCTCTTTTGCATCGTACTGGAGTTATACGCTATTGTAAAATTCGTTCTAGGTTTCGCCTTTATTCTGCATTTATCCTTCTCATACTTGCCATACTTGGCAAAAGTTTGTTGCCCGTTGTGGTAATCGGGCTTGTAGCTATAGTCTGTGCTATTCAAGTAATTCAAGATTTGTACCAAAGTCGTCTCTTAGTCTTTTAAGAAGCAGCGTGTAAATCTCACTTGAAGTTCTACATTACTATTAGAAAGGAAATAATTATCATGGCTAATGTTTCTCAAAATCTCATTAATAGAGACATCAATACCGAGTTTAGTAAAGTCGTTGAATTGGTGCTAATCGAAAACAAACAAGTTTTAGAAAAAATCAATTATTCATCAGTTATCCAACTTGGGCAAGCAATTATGAATACCCAAAGAATCTTTGTAGCTGGTGAAGGTCGTAGTGGCCTCGTGATTCGGATGTTTGCTATGCGGCTGATGCATTTGGGACGGCAGGTCTACGTTGTTGGTGAAACAATTACTCCAGCAATCCAACAAGGTGATTTACTCATAGATTTCTCTGGTTCAGGCACCACGGAACATGTTTTAGAAATTGCGTCCAAAGCAAAAGAAATTGGTGCATATATTGCTAGTATCACAACTCAAATAGATTCTCCTTTAGCCAAGATAGCTGACTTTTTAATTCATATAGAAGCTGCTGCTAAACAAGATCATAGTCATCAATATTCACAACAATTTAGTGGCTCTTTATTCGAGCAATCTTCTTTGTTGATATTTGATGCTTTATTTCATTTTTTATCTCACACTATCAATAAAAGTTCTGAGAATCTTTGGGCGTTGCACGCTAATCTTGAGTAACTAATACTAGCAAGTAATTCTCAAGAATAACTAACACAAAATCAAAGTAAACTATTTGAACAAAAAAGAGGTTTTTTTAATGAAATTACAAGTTTCTGTAGATTTGTTGTCATTAGAGCAAGCAATCAAATTGCTTAAAGATGTTGTTGATTATGTAGATATCATCGAAGCCGGTACTCCTTTGATTAAGCAAGAGGGATTGAAGGTTGTTGAAACCTTTAAACAATCTTTTCCAGATAAACTCATTTTTGCAGATATGAAGACGATGGATGCTGGAGGCTTAGAAGCTGAAATGGCATTCAAAGCGGGGGCAGACTTCACTACAATTCTAGCTGTATCAAATGACAGCACTATTAAAGGAGCTGTGACAGCTGCTCGTAAGTATGGGAGATATGTTACTGCTGATATGATTTCCGTTTCAGATCGTGTACAACGTGCGCGCGACTTAGAAAAGCTAGGAGTTAATTACTTGGAACTGCACTGCGGATTAGATGAGCAAGCTAATCACTTGTGTGCTTCAACTGCAAACGAACTTGCGGCGCTACGAGGTGCAGTTTCAATATCTCTCTCGGCTGCGGGGGGTATCAATGAGAATACGATTCAGGAAGTAGAAGCAGCAGGAGCTGATGTAGCAGCAGTTGGTGCTGCTATTTACAATGCTAAGTCTCCTGTCGAATCTGCACGTCGTTTACGGGAGAAGATTAATTCAAAACCTCTAAAGTAACAAAAATCACTGTAGGAGAGCCAATGCGTTGCGGGGGTTTCCCCCTAACCTCACAGAGAACTTCAAAGCCCTCGTTGTAGCACCTCGCGTTGTTTTAGGCGCTCACATCTCATTTTTCACGAAAAAATATGATGTGAGCGCCTAACGCACCCTACTTTTTTCGGACATGTTTAAAGATGAGATTGGAGATCAGCTATGCAAACAGAAGATTTGCTTATCAAAAAGCTAGATAATAGAGAGTCAGAAGATTCGATTGCAAAGTCTCTTCTTGATTTGTTTATAGAGCAAGTGCAAGCTCAACCTAATAGAGAAGCAGTTATCTGTGATCATTGTGATCATGAATGTCTAACTTACCAAGAACTCGCCGAAATCAGTTCACGTTTGGGTTCCTATCTTCAGCATCTTGGTGCAACTGTCGATCAATGTGTAGGTATTTTCCTTGAGCCGTCGCTTGAGTTGATAGTTGGGATTTGGGGTATTTTGTTCTCAGGCAGCGCTTATTTGCCATTATCACCAGAATATCCCGAAGACCGATTGAGATATATGGTCGAGGATGCAGGCGTCAAAATTGTTTTTTCACAGGAAAAGCTGCGCGCCAGGTTGGCGGATCTGGTGCCTCCAGGTACGCAAATTGTTACACTCGAAGAGGCCGAGAAGTCTGAGATTCCATCCAGTATAAATGGACAGAATGGACTCTGCAAGCGTCCGCGTTCTGACAACTTAGCTTATGTCATTTATACCTCTGGAAGTACGGGAAAGCCGAAGGGCGTGATGATTGAACACCGCAGTATCGTCAACCAGATGAATTGGATGCGAACTGTTTGTAATTTGGATCAGAATAAAGTTGTTCTGCAAAAAACACCGATGAGTTTTGACGCAGCACAATGGGAGATTCTTGCGTCCTGTTGTGGCAGTAAAATTATTATGAGCCGCCCCGGAACCTATAAAGATCCAGAACAGTTAATTGAGACTACTATCCGACATGATGTGACGACTCTGCAATGCGTTCCAACTCTGTTACAAGCGCTTCTTGACACCGACATATTTCACAATTGTAAATCACTCACACAAATATTTAGTGGCGGCGAAATTCTGTCAAAAAAACTTGCGCTACAATGCATCGAAGTGCTGCCAAAATGTGACTTAATTAATGTTTATGGCCCGAGTGAATGCACCATCAATGCTTCCGCCTTTAAGGTTGATAAAAATGCGATCGCTCATTACCCTGAGGCGATCCCCATCGGCACTCCCGTTCACAATACTCAGTTTTACATTCTCAACAGCGATCAATCGCTAGCATCGGTTGGAGAAAATGGTGAGCTATACATCGGTGGTGTTCAGCTGGCGCGCGGATACATTAATCGACCAGACTTGACTAAGGAAAGGTTTGTCAACGACCGATTTTCGACGAATTCTGGAGATGCTAAACTGTACAAGACTGGCGACTTAGTCTGTTGGAATGCAGATGGTACTGTTCAGTTTGTTGGTCGGGTAGACAATCAGGTAAAACTTAGAGGATTTCGGATTGAGCTTGACGAAGTAAAGGTGGCAATTGAGAAACATGACTGGGTTAAGAACGCAGCTGTTATAGTTAAGAAAAATTCTCGTACCGGATACTCTGATTTGATTGCATGTATTGAATTGAGTCCTAAGCAAGCTGCTGTGATGGATCAGGGTGTTCATGGAGAACACCATCTGTCAAAGCAAAACAAGCTTCAAGTCAAAGCTCAATTATCGAATCTCGGATATAGGGATATCGACGAAGAAAATTGTGTGCCTGGCCAGATAGAGATCGATCTTCCAGGTAAAACACCGACTGAAGAACAGCGGCGATTGGCGTTTACTCGAAAATCCTACCGTTTATTCGAGGGTGGTGCTGTCCAGAAAGCTGATATTATGCAGTTGCTGGATCGACAAATTACTGGCGACCAGACCTACAACTTCTCTGATTCTCGTGGCTTGGATGCGTTGAGCTTCACAGAATTAGGTCAGATTTTGAGATATTTCGGGCCGTTTCACAGTGATGAGCGTCTATTACCCAAGTACGGTTACGCATCACCTGGTGCATTGTATGCAACGCAAATGTATCTCGAATTAGTTAACATAGCAGGTTTGAAGTCTGGTTACTACTATTATCATCCGGGACGCCATCAATTAGTTCTATTAAATGAAATAGATAGTACAGAAAAAACACGAATAAAAATACACTTCATTGGAAAGAGAAAAGCTATCGAGCTAGTTTATAAGAATAATATTCAAGAGGTACTCGAAATAGAAACAGGCCACATGTTGGGTCTGTTTGACAAGATTCTTCCGGCATATAAGCTTAGTATTGGAGATGCTAATTATATGCCGGAAGTAAAGGAGAAAGTCGTATGTTCAGATGAGTACTATTATTATCTAGGCACTTTTGATCTAGTGCCTCAGGTCAGACCACTGTTGATCGAACCAGTTGATATCTATGTGCAAAGTCATCCTGAAAAGATCGCTGATCTACCTGCGGGTTTATACAAATACAAAGACGGCTCCTTGGAAAAAATCTCAGACGATATCATTCTCAAGAGACATGTAATAGCTATCAATCAGCTAACCTACGAACAGGGAAGTTTTGGAATCGCAATGATTGGTAGAAGCAGCTGTAAATGGGCGAATTATTTTGCGATGGGCAGGAAGCTTCAACATCTACAAATGAATGATCTAAATCTTGGTCTATTGTCCTCCGGATACAGCTCCGAGACTGGTAATGATCTTCCTTCGGCAAAGCAGATAACAAGGATACTCAGCGCTAGTCATGAAGAACCAGGGCCTTCTTACTTCTGTATTGGTGGTTGCGTGAGTCATGACCAGTTAATTAGCGAGGGGATGAAGGAAGACGCCGTCCAGATGAAAGGCCCCGCAGAGTTGATCAAAGAGGATCTACGCAACTTTTTGCCTGATTACATGATGCCTAACAAGATCATAGTAATGGACAAGTTACCGCTTACCGCCAATGGTAAAATCGACGTTAAAGCACTGGAAGCGTCGGACAAAGTGAACGTCGAAATGGCCCAAAGGCCTATCATTATGCCTCGTACAAATACTGAGCAGCGAATAGGCGAGATTTGGAAGAAGGCGATGAAGTGGGATTCTGTCTCGATCTGTGACGATTTTTTTGAATCCGGCGGAAACTCACTTATTGCTGTGAGAATCATCAACGCTATCAACAAAGAGTTTTATTGTACTTTGCCTTTGCATACTCTTTTTGAAGCTCCAACCATCGAGAAGCTCGCTCGTAAGGTTGATAGTGATGAAGTTGAACTTTCCTCGCGCCTAGTACGTCTATCATCTACGGGAGTAGAGAATCCCATCTATTGCTGGCCTGGACTTGGCGGCTACCCAATGAACTTGAGATTGCTGGCAGAGAAAATAAATATCAATCGACCCTTTTACGGTATTCAGGCGTATGGAATCAACCAAGGCGAGAAGCCATTTTCCTCCATTAGTGAGATGGCTGTAGAAGACATTAAGGAAATAAAACGTATTCAACCAGCTGGTCCCTATACGCTGTGGGGATATTCCTTCGGCGCACGGGTGGCCTTTGAAGTTGCTTATCAGCTTGAGCAGTCCGGTGAGCATGTGGAAAATCTCTTTTTGATTGCTCCAGGATCACCAAAGGTTCGTACTGAGAACGAAGCTATTCATGGCAATCAACCTATATTCACCAACAAAGCCTATGTGACAATTCTTTTCTCGGTTTTTGCAAGCACTATCACCGGCCCTGCACTGGAGGAGTGTTTGCAGGTCGCAAAGGATGAAGACAGCTTCGCGTCATTCATTTCAAGATATAAGAAGCTTGATTTGGATCTGGTGGAACGAATAATTAGAATTGTACAGCAAACATATGAAGCCAAGTACACATTCCGCGAACTGACTCAGAGGCAGATGATTGCGCCTATAACTATTTTTAAGGCCGATGGTGATGATTACTCGTTCATCGAGAGCCACAGTGGATACTCCCAAAAGACTCCGACGGTCATAAACCTCAAAGTTGATCACTACAGCCTGCTCAAAATTACAGGCATTTGCGAATTGGTGAGCGCGATTCACGGATATCTTGAGAGTGCTTAATGGTGGAGTAAACCTTCAATGGTCGTGGCTAGTTGAGCATTGTTATCAGCACAGCGATCGTTAAGATTAGCAAGTTTACAATACGGTTTAGTTAAGACCATAATCCTTTGTAGAGACCGTAAATTTACGGTCTCTACATACAGTTTTTTTGTATTAAAAATTTTTAACTGAACCGTATTGATACATTTTGTTAAAATTTTTAGTGGTTTTTATCTAACCACATCCTGCTGGATGCTCGCTACAAAATTTTCTGTTTAGTTTTCGGAGTGATATCTTATGAGTCCTAGAACCATTTATTTGATAGCAGCACTGATCGGTGGTGCTATTTTACCCGTTCAGGTTGCTCTTAATACTCTTTTAAAAAGTTATGTTGGTCAGCCAATGCAAGTTACATTTATTTCATATCTTGCTGGCACTATCACATCACTTATTATTTGTTTCTTTGCCCACTATCCACTTCCTACTTTAACTTCACTTTCTCAAACATCATGGTGGATGTGGATAGGAGGCTGTTTGGGAACTTTGTATGTCTGGTCAACTATTTTTGCCACGCCTAAGATTGGGGCAGCATTGACATTAGCACTCACAATTGCAGGTCAGATGATTGCGGCACTTTTTTTAGATCATTTTGGTCTCATCGGGCTTAACAAATACCCAGCGACTTCACTACGCATAACAGGAACCTTGTTCGTCATTATTGGGGTTTCTTTGGTTGCTGCTCAAAAAGGAAGATGATGCTTGATTCTTGACAGGGTAAGGTCATAAACAATTTGTCAATAAGCGGCTACACAAACAGCACTAGAATCTATTTTCCCTCAAATAGTCGTGTCTCTTCTTTTACTTATAATATTGAACGATTAGCTCCCCTTGTACGTAGTTTTGGTTTTGACATCCGTGTTTCCAGGTGCAAGATTTAAGTTACAGGTTCTAAACTACACTATGCCACTAGTTGAGAGCGATCGCTTCAGATAAGGGATATCCAAAAATTTTGCCGACCATTGGTCGGCAAATTCTGATGCCGACCAACTCACCTCAGCTGCACTCATTAACGAAAGCGGACTTTTCTCCTTTTGTGCTGTGCGAAGGCTTGGCAGTAGGCAGTAGAAGAAATTGATGGTAAAGTTTCTTCTGGTCGCATAGTCAAAGACATTCAGTAGACCTAAAATTTCTGCGATCGCTCTATTGATTATGGAATAATTTCCTAAAAGCTAACCACTTACTTCTCCAGAAAATTAGGATGACCCTTGCTACCGTTGCGACCAACAGCAGGAAGTTCCAGAAAAGTATCTGTCGCTTTTCCTGTACCATCGTCTGTAACAGAGTTTTGATCGCCTGGATGTCCATTGGGAATGAACAGTTGCGGATGGTCAAAAGGTGCTTTCTCAAAGCGGACTCGCTCATCGGTCAAACTCTTGAGAAAGGCAACTATATCCTGTTTATCCTGGACACTCAGGTTAAGCACTGGCAGGACACCAGGAAAGTTTCCCTCGCGAAAGTCTCCGCCACGACTATAGAAATCTAGCACTTGTTCCAGAGTCAATTGTCCACCATTGTGGAAGTAAGGAGCAGTCAACTCTACATTGCGTAGCGTGGGTGTTTTGAAGGCTCCCTCTACTCCCAAGTTGTCTTCACCAGTAGGAATAACTGGTGGGTCTTCACCGAGTAGTTGATTAAATGTACCGTTCAGGGCTAGCCGAGATTCTGCAAGCGGATTGCCAAAAGGATCGTTACCACCAACACCACGGTCTTCCGTCGTAGGCCTGATACCGTTATTAAGGAAGCCAACGTCTTCAATCGGTTGTTGACCGAATAGTGCAGGTGCAATGCGTCCTTGAGTTTTTACGTGGCTAATTGAAGCAATGGTAAACTCTGCACCTATATGACAACCGATACACCCTTGATCTTGGAAAGCCTGCAATCCCCGCTGTTGCTGTTCGGTGAGGGCAGTGTTATTTCCTTCCACAAAGCGATCAAAAGGTGTATCGTCGGAGATGAGTGTGGATTCGTACATCTGAATGGCTAACCCGAAGAATAACGGGAAGTTGTACTCCATCAGCTTGTACTCTTTCGTCTCTGAGGAGTCATCAGACTTTTCAACTATAGTTCGTGAACCGTCAGCATTAATTTGAACCAACTTCTGAGACCTCCACCACTCTGGCTTAAAGGCATCTTTTATCAATTGATCGTAGGTTCTAGTTCTAAGACCTGGCTGAGGGTATCTGCTATCATCACCCAGAAGACTATCCTCTGGATGTACAATTTGCTTGCCTAATGGTCGAAGTGGAAGTAACTTTCTACCTAGTTGTCGAGGTAGCTTTCTACCCCTTTCCAAGGTATCTAATTCAAATCCCTTGTTGATTTGCCTAAACTGATCAACTCGTCCTAATTTGTCACCAATTTCTTGGAAGGTGCGACCATCAGCTGACATTTCAAAGGAACTGATTGGTGGAGCTAGCGCCTGGGAAGCTAAAGATGAATTCTTCAGGCTGACTTTGACAAGTTCTAGCTGATTAGGATCGGTGGCCTTGCCAACAAAGGCATTGGGATCTCTTAAACCCCAGGGATTTACACCATTGAAGATGTTCTGCGCTCTTCCATCCCAAAAATTACGGAAGTTGAATACTGCATCGATAACTGTTGGGGCATTCCGGGGTTCGACTCGCCGTACTTTCGTGCCTTTTACGTTAAATATCGGATCGTCTTTTTGATTTACCTTGTCTTCCGCCTGACCAGGAACAACATCAACAAACTCCGTATTGAATACCGCATTGGATGAAACGATATCGTTACTGTCAGACAAGACTGTACTATTGACATCATCTGGGTTCGATAGTTTGTGGAATGGAAAATCTTCTGGCTTGAGTTGGTAGTTTGGCGCACCGCCTACTTGGAAAGTTGCATCCAGAACTATGGGATCGTCAATATTTGCACGCTCAACGCCAGGATTGATCTGATTTTTGGATCTGTTGTCTGCACCGGCATGGAAATGACAACTAGCACAGGTCATCACGCCATCGCTGCCAAGTTGCATATCCCAGAACAAGGATTTTCCTAACTTAATCGCGGCTGTCTTGTCTCTGATGAAGTCTCCAAGATTATCAGGTTGTGGAACTGGTATGGTTTTTAGGGAAGCAAGAGTTGGTGCTGGTGTTACTTGTGCCGACACAGTATGTCCACATATAACAGCTACGGTTACTAATACCGCAATTGTTATGATCTTTGAGTACTTTGATATTAGCCATTGGATAGGGTTGGCAAAAACCAAACCCCACTTTCTCCCGAACATTGAACTGTTGTCACGGGAAAATGTTCGTCGTAGTATGCCCATTGTCAAAATATAAAAATTGGGGTTGCTTGCAAACTCAAAGAATTAACAACAAAAAACCTCAATATAGCTATAGCTCCTTGAGTGGTTAATATTGCTTTTTTGAACTCTTATTTGTCATCTGTCATCATAATTTATATTCAGTCGGAGAAAGACTCGGAGCTAGAAGCAATCCCAAACACTTGCGATCGCTACTCCACCCCAAAAGTAACGCCTTACAGCGTGCGAGAAGTTACATTGCGTACCTTTACGCTCTACTTTGTTGTACTTGCAGTAACTTGTGATAACTAAAATTTACCGGACTAGATATAAATTACGTCTAATGTGAATTATAAATAATGTGAATTAGAAAGGATTATTATCCTAACAGGGTTTCTAGGCTGACTCAAAATCATTAGCATTTCAAATGCTAATTCACATTTAACGTATATTTCAACAAATGACGAATAAAAATCCACATCCAAACATCTCACAATTTGATTCTGATTACTATATAGATAAGAAATATTTATCACTGTAGCTGGGGAAATATTAAACGCATAAAACATAGTTTTTAGGAGGATTTTGAATGAAATTTCTACTCTTAGGTGAATTGGGAATATAACAACATACAACCCTTGCTAGAAGAGACTTTGATGATTTTTTAAAAATTAAATTATAAGTAATGATCAGTATAAATTTAAATTATTTAGATAAAAGTAGCCAGCTTGCTAGTCCAGAAAATTTTAAAAACAGTCATTGGTTAGATGAAACTTCAAACATCTGTCTATAGGTATATTTTTCAAAAAATAATCCTTGCACCTTATTTATTTACAACAAAAAGTCCAGAATTTAGTAATTCCTGGACGCGAGTATTTTCATTTATACCACAAATAAACATGTATAAAAATTGCGAAATTTAACTTTTCGATAAATAACAAAAAATCAGAGATAAATAAAAAATCTTGCTAAGTAAGCTTTCTTAGGTATAATTAGCATCCAAATCAGCAAGTATTAATGTGACAACTATACAATTTTATCCTTTGCCCCATAGATAACTGTCTAAATATTGGGAAATTAAGGTGTGGTAATTTCTACAATTACAGATCCCAGCCGTTTTCAAAGTTCCAACCGTATTTTTATTTTTTGAAGCAATGTAGCGGAATTAACAAATAATTTATTACATCTATCTATCGTATTAGCTCAAAAGGATTACGTGATTAAGACTTAAGAATGATAGTAGAAATAACTAAATACTTGTATGCTTATAAATGCTTAGTAACATAATTTCCGTTCATAACAAACTTTACTATTGTTGTATAAACTAGTAAGACAAAAGTAGTTTTAGTATCATAAATCACATAAAGCCATGTATATACACAGTTAAGTATGAGTTGAGTTTGCCTTATACACACTTAGTGTTATCGCTTAACTCAACCCTAAATCTGAAATTGCATTTACATTAAAGTCAGTTTTCAATAACTCATCAATACTCTTGCTCATGATCATTAGGCAATGGTTGAATGGGAAAAAAATCCTGCTGATTGAATCTCAATCAGAAACCCAAAACTTTGTGAAAAAATGCCTTCAAGCAGAAGGTGTCTACACCATAATTGCTGAAGATGGTTTCATTGGTGTGCAACAAGCACGGGAAAAATTACCAGATTTAATTCTAAGTGAAATTTTGATTTCTCAAATCGATGGTTACAGCATCCTAAGCGCCCTACGCCAAAACCTCGCCACAGCAATTATCCCTTTTATTTTTGTCAGTTTTAAAGACACTCGAGGTGACATCCGCAAAGGTATGGAATTGGGAGCAGATGATTTTTTAATTAAGCCGTTTACAGCAGAAGAGTTGCTAGGAGCGATCGCAGGGTGTTTGCATAAACGAGCTATTCTTGAGCAATGGTATGCTACCCAGTATCAGGCAAAGGCTGAATTGCCACTAGTTGAGACTGTAGAAGAATGTCAGACATGTATCGAGAGTATGGATAAGTGCCAGACATGCACAGAACATGCTGTCAAACTGTCAAACTTTGAGTCTTTATTTTCTTCCGATCCGTTATTAAAGGAAGTCTTTAGGTTTATTGAGACTAATTATCATCAACAAATTACCCTCAGTGATGTAGCTGTTGCAGTTGGTTACTCCTCTACTTACCTTACTAATTTAGTGCGGCGACAAACGGGACAAACCGTCCAAAACTGGATTATTGAGCGCCGCATGGTGGCAGCTCGAATGTTACTGTTGGAAACCGATGAAACAGTAGAAGCGATCGCTGCTAGAGTAGGCTATCAAACAGTAGGTCATTTCTTTCGTCAGTTTCGCCAACACCACAATTCAACTCCTCAAGCTTGGAGAAAGGAGCATCGTAGCATTTTACATAACTCGAATGATAGAACAAAGGAATTGCTATGTTAAGCAAAGGATAGGTTATTGAAATTGCTTCTTATAAGCATCTATCTTAAACAATGTAAAGACTTTTAATATTTATCTAGGTTATATGGAGGGTAATCAAACATAAAACTATAAATTTAGTCAATGAGGTTAAGGTTAATGAAATAAACTTATCAATTTAATTTTGGGCGAGCGAAGAATTCACACACTTGATCGGCACTATAAGGGCAATACATTAGACACATATGCAACTTCAGTATTGCGATCGCTGATTCATTTACCCACTATGATAAATCCCAGTCATAGTACTGTAAGGCAGAATATGTACCAACCATAGGTATGGCTGCTGTAGCTGCGGGTGCAGATTCATTGATGATTGAAGTTCATCCCAATCCTGCTAAGGCGCTCTCCGATGAGCCTCAATAAGTGACACTAGAAGAATTTGAACAATCCAAGCAAGACATCTCTTGCATGGGTAAATTCTTTGGTCGTTGGGTCGAGAATCAAAATCATACGCTAGCACTACAAGTTTCTTCCACTGTAGGCGTTTTTTTTGGTTAATCATATGTCTGCAATGAGTAGGTGCCAAGGATTTACAAAGAAATTGAGGAATTGCGATGTATTTGGATACCCATTGCTACAAAACTAAAGGTGGAATATTTGTTTCTCGATCCGTAACTAAAACTTCCATTGAGACTGCTATTGAAGAAGTATTGTTACGTCTTGATTCCCAACGGGGAGGTTTACTTAAAAGTAGCTACGAATATCCAGGAAGATATAAAAGATGGGCGATAGGTTTTGTTAATCCACCCCTAGAACTTGCCACTTGTGACAATAATTTTACACTCACAGCCCACAACGAGCGGGGTATGGTGCTGTTGGATTACTTAGCAGAGCGTCTACACAAGCTACCGCAACTTCAGGGAGTAAAATGGGAAACTAATAGTGTAACAGGCTCGGTTCGACCAACAGAACGTTTCTTTTCAGAAGAAGAAAGAAGTAAACAACCATCGGTTTTTAGCATTTTACGGGAAATTCTCAACGCTTTCGCTAGTCCAGCAGATGATCATCTCGGACTATACGGTGCATTTGGCTATGACTTGGTTTTCCAGTTTGAGCAAATGCCAAAGCATTTACAACGTGCTAAAGACCAAAGAGACTTAGTACTATATTTACCTGATGAATTGTTAATTGTTGATTACCATCAACAAAGCGCGTTTCATTTGCAATATGAATTCGTCACCAAAAATGGTAGCACTAGGGGACTACCTCGCGATGGTCAGATCATAGACTACACAGGTAAACGCCTGACTTCTACAAGTGCATCTGACCATGCACCTGGAGAATATGAACAACAGGTAGAGAAAGCACTCTTATACTTCCAGCGTGGAGATTTATTTGAGGTTGTTCCCAGCCAAAGCTTCTTTCAAGTCTGCGAACAGTCGCCAACAGAACTTTTTTGGAAACTACAACAGATCAATCCTAGTCCTTATGGATTCATCTTGAATTTAGGTGGAGAGTTTCTCATTGGTGCGTCTCCAGAAATGTTTGTGCGAACTGAAGGTAAGCGTGTGGAAACCTGCCCAATCAGTGGCACTATTAAACGAGGTCAAAATGCAATTGACGACGCAGCCCAAATCCTAAAATTACTAAACTCAGGTAAGGATGAAGCTGAGTTAACCATGTGTACTGACGTAGATCGCAACGATAAATCGAGGATCTGCGAACCTGGGTCAGTGCGAGTCATTGGTCGTCGTCAAATAGAAATGTACAGTCATCTCATCCATACAGTGGATCACGTTGAAGGTACACTGCGACCAGAGTTTGATGCTTTAGATGCATTCCTCACCCATCTTTGGGCAGTTACAGTTACAGGAGCGCCAAAGCGATGGGCAATGCAGTTTATTGAACAGCATGAGCGTAGCCCTAGACGTTGGTATGGTGGAGCAGTTGGATATTTAACCTTCCAAGGAGACTTAAATACTGGTCTAATCTTACGGACTATCCAGTTGAAAGACTCCATTGCCGAAGTACGAGTTGGTGCAACAGTTCTGTATGATTCGATTCCAGAAGCTGAAGCCCAAGAAACCATCACCAAAGCCGCTGCCTTATTCCAAACACTTTACCAAGCCAAGCATAGAAATACTGATTTCTCCATTAGCTCAGAACTTGAGCATCAGCAAATCAATGTAGAGACTGGGAAGCATGTCTTACTGATTGACTACGAAGACTCCTTTGTACACACACTTGCCAACTACATCCGTCAAACTGGTGCCACTGTCAAAACACTACGTCATGGTTTTTCAGAATTAGTCTTTGATACAGAACGTCCAGACCTTGTTGTTTTGTCTCCTGGGCCTGGTAGACCTAGTGACTTTAGTGTAGTAGAGACAATAGCAGCTTGCATTAAACGAAAAATTCCCATCTTTGGTGTTTGTCTGGGATTGCAATCCATTGTTGAAGCTTTCGGAGGTGAACTAGGAGTTTTGGGTTATCCTCAGCATGGCAAGGTATCTCGCGTTTGTGTTGTTAATCAAGACTCTGTCATTTTCAAAAATTTACCTCAATCTTTTGAAGTTGGTAGATATCATTCATTGTTTGCCCTACCTGAAAGGCTACCCAAAGAATTCAATGTCACCGCGATCTCAGATGATGGTGTAATTATGGGTATAGAGCATCAAACCCTACCCATTGTCGGCGTTCAATTCCATCCAGAATCAATCATGACCTTGGCAGGAGGAGTTGGTTTAGCGATTATTAAGAATGTAGTTAGTGCATGTACAACTAAAAAACCTTCCTCAGTTGTCGCTGCATAAGACTATTCTCAGATATACCTTAACCATTCGCCACCCCAATCTTGTATGGATGCAAGCAAGAATGCCTTAACCATAGAAATAAATGATCAAGTAGAAGCCAATAGCCCTATACCTCTAGCCTCGGCTAAATCAAGCCATATTCTTGAAGAGATTGTCTGGCATAAACAAAAAGAAGTTGCATTTTTGAACGAGCAACTTCCTCTTGCAGATTTACAAAATCAGATTCATGTTGCTCCTCCCCTACGAGATTTCCTAAATGCTCTGCGAAAAAATCCTCATAAACCTAGCTTGATTGCAGAGGTCAAGAAAGCCTCACCTAGTAGAGGAGTGATCCGTGCCGACTTCGACCCGATCGAGATTGCTCAAGCCTACGAGCGAGGCGGTGCTACTTGTCTATCAGTCTTGACAGATGAAAAATATTTTCAAGGCAGTTTTGAGAATCTACGAATCATTAGAAACAATGTAGCACTGCCCTTGTTGTGCAAGGAATTTATTATTGACCCTTATCAAATTTACCTAGCACGAATCAATGGAGCTGATGCAATATTATTGATTGCTGCAATATTATCTGATGAAAGTTTGCAAAATTATCTCCAACTGATTCAACATCTAGGCATGAGCGCCTTGGTAGAGGTACATACCCTTGCAGAACTAGATCGGGTTTTGGCGCTGGAGAGTGTGCAATTGATAGGGATTAACAACCGTAATCTTCAAGATTTTACCGTTGCTCTAGAAACCACTCAACGCCTATTAACAGAGCGCCGAGAAAAATTAAGTAATTCAGGTATCACAGTTGTAAGTGAATCTGGTTTATATACAAGTACCGACCTTGCCTTTGTAGCGGAAGCCGGAGCTGAAGCAGTCCTAGTTGGAGAATCCTTAGTCAAGCAAGTTCATTTAGAGGAGGCTGTAAAAAGGCTAAAGGATAAATTATAAACACCGTATAATTTCATACTTCATAATACTCTGCGTGAAGCTGCTCTGACTGATGCATTTTTGATGGTATAAGCCCCTCCAAAATCCAAAATCGAATGACTTCTATCTCCCAACAGTTTGAATTTTTACGATCAAATAATCAATGCGCTTTGATTCCTTTTATCACAGCTGGCGATCCTGATTTAGAAATCACAGCCGAAGCCCTACAAGTTTTAGATGCTAGCGGTGCTGATTTTATTGAATTGGGGGTTCCTTACTCAGATCCTTTGGCTGATGGGCCAGTGATTCAAGCTGCTGCAACCCGTGCCTTAAAACAGGGAACCCGGCTGATGAATGTTTTAGAGATGGCTCAAACAGTTACTCGCAGTTTGCGATCGCCAGTTATTCTCTTTACTTATTACAACCCAATTTTAAATTTGGGCAAACAGTTGTTCCTAGAACGAGCCGCTGCATCGGGAATTAAGGGGTTAGTAGTACCTGATTTACCTCTCGATGAAGCCGGCGATCTATTAGAACTAGCTGATGTTGTAGGAATTGAAGTCATTTTGTTAGTAACTCCTACAAGTTCTAAAGCAAGGATAGAAGCGATCGCTCGCCAATCTCGTGGTTTTATCTACCTCGTTAGTGTCACAGGCGTGACTGGTACTCGCTCCCATCTCCAAACTCGTGTTAAAGATGTGTTACAAGACATTCGTAGCATTACAGATAAACCCATTGCTGTTGGTTTTGGCATATCTAATCCAGAACACGCTCGTCAGATCAGAGAATGGGGTGCTGACGCTGTGATCGTGGGTAGTGCTTTTGTAGAACGTTTATCAGAAAGTACACCCTATCGAGGACTGCGAGCTATCAAAGATTTCTGTAGTGAATTGAAAGCATCTATAGAAGGTAGCTATGCAGAAGTAAATGGCAGAAAGTAAGAACACAAAAAACTAGTAGTCTATTTTAGAAAATCCAAAACCCTGCATTTCTCTGCGCTTACCTTTGCGCTCCTGTGCGTTAAAAAACATATTTCTCCGATACCAACAGATTTGATATAAGAAAACAAACTACAAAAGACGCAAAAAAAGTATGTTATTAAATACACAACAGATAGAAACCTCAACTCTACTGTCCAGTCAACAACCTGATGCAAACGGCAGATTTGGTCAATTCGGTGGTAAGTACGTACCCGAAACCTTAATGTCGGCACTGACTGAGTTGGAAACCGCATTTAAGCAATATCGTACTGATTCACTGTTCCAACAAGAACTACAAGGATTGCTGCACGATTATGTAGGACGTTCTACCCCCCTCTATTTTGCCGAACGGCTAACCGCTCACTACGCTAAACCTGATGGTACAGGACCGCATATTTACTTAAAGCGTGAAGACTTAAATCATACAGGCGCTCACAAAATTAACAATGCTCTGGCGCAAGTACTGTTAGCCAAACGTATGGACAAGCAACGTATTGTAGCAGAAACAGGAGCCGGACAGCACGGTGTTGCTACTGCTACAGTGTGCGCTCGATTTGGCTTAGAATGCGTGATTTACATGGGCATCCATGACATGGAACGGCAAGCCCTGAATGTGTTCCGGATGCGGTTGATGGGGGCAGAGGTTCGATCTGTGGAAGCGGGAACAGGAACTCTCAAAGATGCAACATCCCAAGCAATTCGCGATTGGGTGACAAACGTCGAAACAACTCACTACATTCTCGGTTCTGTGGCTGGACCTCATCCCTACCCGATGATGGTGAGAGATTTTCACGCAGTCATTGGTAAGGAAACTCGCGCTCAAGCAATTGAGAAATGGGGAGGACTACCGGATATTCTGCTTGCTTGTGTAGGAGGTGGTTCTAATGCAATTGGACTGTTTCATGAATTTGTAAATGAGGCTTCTGTGCGTTTGATTGGTGTTGAAGCAGCTGGTGAAGGTATTGATACAGAAAAACATGCAGCAACTCTGACAAAAGGACGAGTCGGAGTTCTGCACGGTGCTATGAGTTATGTACTGCAAGATGAAGATGGTCAAATTGTTGAAGCACATTCAATTAGTGCTGGGTTAGATTATCCCGGTGTTGGCCCTGAACATAGTTATTTAAAAGAAATTGGACGTGCGGAATACTATAGTGTGACAGACCAACAAGCACTACAAGCATTTCAACGTCTTTCTCAATTAGAAGGGATTATCCCAGCACTGGAAACAGCCCATGCGATCGCCTATCTAGAAACTCTTTGTCCACAACTTTCAGGTAGCCCTACAATTGTGATCAACTGTTCCGGGCGTGGTGACAAGGATGTGCAAACAGTTGCTTCTAGAGGATTGGGGATTGGGGATCAGGGATCAGGGATTAGTTAAGAATCTATTCTAGTTCCTAATTCCCAATCCCCAATCCCCGTTGCCCCTTATCCCCGATCCCCGATCCCCTTACACCTCAAAATTTATGGCTACAGCAACTATCAGTGTTGGAAAAAATTCCTCACCTTCTAATGATTCCACCAATTGGTCTGCATTATTACAGCAATTACTAGATCGTCAATCGCTGTCAGTTGCTCAAGCTTCTGATTTGATGTATGGTTGGTTGGCAGAAGTCATTCCTCCAGTGATGTCAGGTGCGATTTTAACAGCAATTCAGGTGAAAGGAGTATCAGCAGAAGAATTGCTGGGTATGATTAAGGTTCTATACTCTCAGTCATTAAAAGCAACCTTGCGCGATCGCGTTGTCGGTACATCACCACTTGTTGATACTTGCGGTACTGGTGGAGATGGAGCCTCAACATTTAATATTTCCACAGCTGTTGCTTTTGTCACTGCTGCTGCTGGAGTCAAAGTTGCCAAGCATGGTAATCGTTCAGCATCTGGTAAAACTGGCTCGGCAGATGTATTAGAAGCTTTGGGTTTAAATTTAAAGGCCAGCACCAAAAAAACCCAAGAAGCGGTAGAAGAAGTCGGCATTACTTTTCTATTTGCACCAGATTGGCATCCAGCCCTGAAAGCGATCGCACCACTGCGAAAAGCACTGAAAGTAAGAACAATTTTTAACTTACTTGGCCCATTAATCAATCCTTTGCAGCCGACAGGACAAGTGATTGGTGTTAACGATCCGAAGGTAGTTGAGACTTTTGCACAAGTTTTACATCAACTGGGAACTCGGCGAGCGATCGTACTGCACGGACGCGAAAAACTAGATGAAGCAGGGTTAGCAGACAAAACTGATTTGGCTGTTGTTTCAAATCAACAAATGCAATTGCTTGTCTTAGATCCACAGGATCTAAATATAAACCCTGCTCCCACCACTGAACTCCGAGGTGGGGATGTGCAAGAAAATGCAGAAATTCTCAAAGCAGTTCTGCAAGGTAAAGGGACTCAAGCCCAGCAAGATATAGTGGCTTTAAATGCAGCTTTAGCTCTCTATGTTGGTGAAGCAGTGCCAGAAACTGGTAATTATTTTGATACTTTTACCAATGCTATTGTTGTGGCCAGGGAAACCCTTAATAGTGGACTGGCTTGGAAAAAATTGGAACAACTTGCTCAATTTCTTCAGTAAAAGCACAACAGTGGTTCGCTGTTTTGCCACAAAATAAGGAGTATTTGGTCGATGGATATTAAAAGAATGCTAGATATGTGCAAGCTAGCCAATCGCCAAGAAGGCAAGCGCGTGACCATCTTGGGTGCTGGAATTGCAGGTTTAGTAGCAGCCTATGAACTTGAGCGTTTAGGGCATGAGGTAAATATTATAGAAGGTAGTCCACGCATTGGAGGCCGAATTTGGACTCATCGATTCGGAGATGATCCCAAACCTGCCTACGGTGAACTTGGAGCAATGCGTATCCCTAGTGAACATAAACACGTTCTCCACTATGTACATGAACTGGGGCTGACTGACAAGCTATGCAAGTTTGTCACAGTATTTGAGGAATCAAATGCTTTAATTAATATTCAGGGAAAAGTCTTTCGGATGAAAGACGCACCGCGGGTATTTCAAGAGCGTTATCTAAGAATTTTTACCAACACACGTTACAGTTATAAGACTAAGTTGTTTGCGGCTTGGCTGAAGACAATCGTCGATGCCATCTCTCCTGGAAATTTGCGTGACAGCCTAGAATCTGACCTCTCCTCAAAATTGATGGATGATTTAGAGAGGTTGGATTTAGAAGCATATTTCAACGAAGATGGCGAAACAATAGATTTGCATACTTTTATCAAAAAGAACCCAGGTTTACGGGCGCGGTGCAGTAAGGCGCTCGATATGTTCTTTAGTGATATTCTGGTCGAAACAAGCCACGATCTATTGCAACTAGAAGGGGGGATGGATCAAATCATCAACCATCTGGCTGCGGCAATAAAAAGTCCTATTAAATGCAATCAGAAAGTAGTGGGACTGCATGTACAAAATGACCATGTGCAGGTATCGTATTTAGAAGAAGGACAATTGCGTACACGTCGTTGTGACTACGTCTTGTGTACGATTCCGTTTTCCATCTTCCGTCAGATGGATTTGAATGGGTTTGACGACAAAAAACTTGCCGCTATTGACAAAACTTTCTACTGTCCAGCCACCAAAGTTTTGTTTCACTGCGCCCAAGCCTTCTGGCAAAAGGATGGAATCAAAGGAGGGGCTTCATTCAGTGATGAAGGTATTCGCCAAATTTATTATCCTTCTATGGAGCGCAACCCTTCTAGAGGTAGTACATTGCTGGCTAGTTATACCATTGGCGACGATGCAGACCACTTGGGGATGATGTCTGAAGCAGATCGTTATGCTTACGTTAAGAACGCCGTCAGCAAGGTTCACGCTGAAATTGAGAAACCCGGCATGGTTTTAGACATGGCAACGATCGCCTGGGGTAAGTACCAATGGAGTGCCGGTGGATGCTCTATTCCTTGGGGCGGCGACATCACCAGTGAATCCAATCACCACATCCATTATTTAGAGGCTGCTAGACCCCAAAATACACTCTTTTTTGCCGGTGAGCATTGTTCTAGATTTCCAGCTTGGCTTCAGGGTGCGATCGAGTCGTCTATAGAGGCAGTTTACGATATTGCCGCCTACCAACCTGCTACAGAATCTATAATTCCAACTCCATCGGTGTCCGGCAGTAAGGTCAAAAATGTTGCTTTGACAAGTATAAATAATAATAAAACTTTAGAAGAAAGTCCAAAGTTTTCACAAGAACTAGTTACCAGTCAAATCTTCGTTTAATAGGGGATCGGGGATTGAAAACTGAGTAATATTCTTTATTCCTAATTCCTAGTTCCTAGTCCCCAGTCCCCAGTTCCTAGTCCCCAGTCCCCGATCCCCAATCCCCGCCTTCATTCAAAAACTATGAGCATCTTGGATTTTCCCCGCTTACATTTCCAGGGTTTTGCCCGTATTCATGCGCCTACAGGACAAAAAAACGGTTTAGTGGATCTCAGTAGCAATACTGTTTATATGAATGGTAATCGCTTTGATCACCACCGTTCTTTATCTGAGTTCCACGAATATCTATATAAATTGGGGCCTCGGTTTAACGCCGCTGGAGAATGGGATGAAAATGGCCCTTTCAGCATGGCAATGGGATGGGATTTTGGAGGTAATGGTCACTTTGCGATCGATGCAAAAATTATCAGCGCCCAACCTAGTTTTGCAGAAATTGACCAAAACGACCCGGTAGTAGGACGCAGCGTTGATATGTGGGGTCACTACAACGAATATCTGGGAACGACCTTCAATCGGGCGCGGATTTTTGACTGCGATCCAGCCTCGAACTGGACATCTACAATTATGGTGGGGCAGTTCACCTTTGGGCGACAGGGCAATTCCCATGAAGTCCCATATATGCTTTCGGCTCCTGTTGCAGGTATGCAGCCTGCTCGCTGGCAGGATTTTAACCATATCTGCGAATTGCCTCCCCACTGTCTTAATAGCGAGTTTCAAAGGGCGGCTGTACATCAGTTCACAATTCCTAAAACAGCTAAAAATTTACTGTGGGACGAAGAAACGGCACTCTCACCAACGGTATCTTTGTTACGGAAGGCAATGAACCGCAATGACGTATTGGGGCTGGTTGTGCAGTTTAGTGTCAGCAATATGTCAACCCCGATGCAACCAGATTCACCAACTTTTTGGGAACTGCACGGAAGTATTGGTTTGTGGTGTGAGGGTGAGATGAGTACCTATCCCCACGGGCGGTTGTTGACTCCCTTAGAAGGCAGAGGGCAGAGGGCAAAAGGCAGTCTCAATGAAACAAGTTTCACCACCAAGTATGAAGATAGGACTCCTCCTACACCACGGACTTCCCTAGCCGGAGGAAACCTCCGGCTCCAGTCCTCCCCATACCCTTACACCCTTTTATTTGAAACAGCACTTTCTAATCTCAGCCTCCAGGTGACTCCCCAAGGTGTAAGCCTGAACATGGTGACAGCAGTGCCGTGTGTGGGGCGGGCGATCAAAGCGGGACCAGGGCCAACTCATGCGATCGCTTCTAAACTTGACTTTGGTGAGTTGCAATTACGCACAACTACAAGTCAACGTCTAGTAGCACGAATTCCCAGCGAAGCTTACCAAAAAGAAGCGCATCAACTCACAAGCGGTATTGTTGATGTGCCACTAGCAGCACCCTTTGCAAATCTGCGTGAGGAAATTGAACAGCAGGGTTTGTATATTATAGACGGGCAAGGACAAATTCTGGCTCAAGAAAAAGAAATCAATCTCCAGGTAGATGACGGTTGTTTGTTTCTAGAATTTTCTGATTTGCAGCTTGGCAAAGATTATACAGAAGAAATAGAAATACGCTCCTTTGTCCGGGGATGTCCAGCACCAATCGAGACTGTGTATCTCCACCAATTTTACAACCCGAAAGGACTGCCCCAACTTCGTTACGAATTTGAACGCGACCCCGCTCACGCTGGTCAAACTTTCCACTTTCCCCCTAGTTCTGAATTGAACATCGTCCATTTCAAACCAGGTAAGGGGGAGGAAAGAAACGATTTTGCTCCTACATGTATAATCTCAACTAACTCTGAAGGGCGTGGATGGGTAACTCTACGGGGTATTCAACCAGGAACAACACGCATTTTGTTGTCGGATCAAGCTGATAAATTGCCTTGTGACCCCAACCATCCCGATCAAGCAATCATCGCCTACGATAACGATAATTTGCTTGGCTTCTGGTCTGGTGCTGGCTATTTTGCTATTCGGGTGTTGACCAACGACTGGCATTTAGAAAAAGTTGAAGATGAAGCAGTAGACTTCAACCTTATTTATGAACACATCTTGGCTTACTATGAACTGTGCTTCTCCTTTATGAAAGCAGAAGTTTTTAGTCTGGCCGATCGCTGCAAGGTAGAAACTTACGCCCGGTTGATGTGGCAGATGTGTGATCCCCAAAATCGCAATCAGACATATTACATGCCTCCATCACGAGACTTGTCAGAACCAAAGGCTATACTTCTGCGTAAATTCCTCCATAACCAGCAATTAGTTGGTTATGTTCCTGATTCTCAACCAGTGCCAAAGCGTACCCAGCGCCTGATCCAAACTCGCGATGAATTAGTTACAGCCCTGCGTTATGCTGCTGAATTAGAAGTAGCAGTGATGTTGCAATACATTTATGCAGCTTATTCGATCCCCAACTACATCACAGGTCAAGAATATGTGCGCCGCCGTTTGTGGACACAAGAACAACTACACCTAGCTTGTGGTAACGGCGAGGAAGGGCGTAATTATGGGATGCGAGGAGTGTTACTGGAAGTCTCCCATGAGGAAATGATCCACTTTTTGATGGTCAATAATATCCTCATGGCCATGGGTGAGCCGTTTTATCCAGCAACACCCAATTTTAGCGAGATGAATCGTCGCTTCCCCATTGAAGTGGACTTTGCCCTCGAACCCTTCAGCGCCACGACCATCCAACGCTTCATGCGCTTTGAAATGCCTGATTTTTTGGAGAAAGATTTAATTAGCGATCGCCAAGAAAATGATCCGACAGCAGACCGTTTACACGGCTATGGTTCTCTAAGTGAGTTATATCGGCAAATTCGCCAAGCAATCAAGAATATTCCGGATCTATTTATTGTCAAAAAGGGTCGTGTCGGGGGCGAACATCATTTATTCCTGCGTGAAGACTTTAACAAAGTCCATCCAGATTATCAATTGCAAGTTGACGATGTCGAAAGCGCCCTGTTTGCGATCGACTTTATCGTTGAACAGGGAGAGGGTTGTGATCCCAATTCACCCAAGTTTGAACAATCCCATTTCCAGCAATACCGATGCATGGCTGAGATATTAGCCCAACAGCATGTACAGGATACAGACTGTCTCATTCCTTGGAACCCTGCCTATCCAGCATTGCGTAATCCTACCCTCCATTATCGGGATGGCAACAGCAGTGTTGTTACTATTCCCGAAACTCGTGCTGTCATGCAAATCTTCGATGAGTGCTACTTCATCATGATGCAACTAATGGTGCAACACTTTGGGTTAACCCCCACCGCTAGCTTCCGCCGCTCAAAAATCATGAACGCTGCTATCGACGTGATGACAGGTATGATGCGTCCTTTAGGGGAAATCTTAATGAGTATGCCTTCCGGTAAGCGCGGTAAGACAGCAGGGCCGACCTTCGAGATTTCAATACCTATGTATATTTCTACACCAGAAGTTGCCTGTGAAGCGATCGCACGTCGATTTGAGCGTTTAAGTCGCCAAGCCAGGGAATGTGAAGCGATCCACAGCACAATCTATGAAATGTTCGATTTTTACACAAAATTCTTTGCAGATTTTGCCAATAATCCCCAAAGACTGCTTCCTTAAGGCCCTCCTACACCCCTACCCCTACACCCACTTTCAAATGAATAACACCACTATAGAAACAGATGTCCTGATTGTCGGTGGCGGCCCCGTTGGTTTAGCAATGGCATTGGAACTGCGCTACCAAGGTATTGACTGCATCGTTGTCGAAGAATCCGATGGAGTCATTAGTCATCCCAAAGTGGGTACTGTCGGGCCACGCTCAATGGAACTTTTTCGCCGTTGGGGAATTGCCCAGCAACTACGCGATGCTGGCTGGCCCTACGATCATCCTCTAGATATTGCCTGGGTTACAACTGTTGGTGGTCACGAAATTTTCCGGCTGAATTTTCCATCTCCTGGTGAAAGACCTTTACCTATCTATACACCAGAACCAGAACATCCCTGTCCTCACCACTGGCTTATACCTTTGTTAATACGTAACTTAGGTGAATATCCCTATGGGCCGGTGCGTCTGTGCTGCCGTTTAGAGAATTTTGAGCAAAAAGAAGATGGTATTGTTTCTCAAATAACTTATCTTAATAGTGGAAATACTGAGATAATTCACGCCAAATACTTGATAGCTTGCGATGGTGCTAAAAGCCGAATCCGTAAAGCATGTGGCGTTGATGCTCCAGCCTATCACCCTACACGGATATTTCAAAACATTCTTTTCCAAGCACCAGAGCTACCAGAAATTCTGGGATCACGTAAAGCCTTAGTCTTCTATATGGTCAACCCCAAAAGGTTGCGGTATCCCCTCCGCTCCATTGACGGTAAGGGATTGTATCGCTTAACAGCAGTTCCTCAAGAAGATGGGGAAATGCGCGATCCTCAAGAAGCGGTTGAAGAGGCCCTTGGTATTGATACACCCATCGAAATTCTTTCTAGCCTTCAATGGCATCTTACTCACCGAGTTGCTGAACATTTCCGTAGCGATCGCATCTTCTTTGTTGGTGACTCTGCTCACACACTATCACCTTCCGGTGGTTTTGGCATGAACACCGGTATTGCTGACGCAGCTGATCTGGGTTGGAAGTTGGCGGCTGTTCTCAAAGGCTGGGCGAGTTCTAACCTACTTGACACCTACGAAACTGAGCGCCGTCCCATCGCAGTGCGAAATCTGGAAGAAGCAAACGTCAATTTACAACGCACTCTAAAACGCAACTTAGCTCCAGAGATTATGGACGATTCTCCCGAAGGTGAACAAGCACGCAAACAGATGGCTGAAAAAATGGAACACGGTGACGTGCGACGGGAATTTGAAGCACCAGGAATTCACTTCGGTTTCCGTTACGAATCGCCTGCTATTATCCCCGACGATTGTCCACCGCCCACTAACGATCCCCACCAGTGGACGCAAAATAGCTACCCAGGTTGTCGAGCATCCCATGCTTGGTTAGAGCTTGGTAAATCCACTTTAGATTTATTCGGTCATAGTTTTGTATTGATGTGCTTCCAAAAGCAACAGGAAATTGAAAACTTCGAGAAAACTTGTCAGCAAAAAAACGTACCTTTTACAAGCATACAGATCAACAATCCTGACATTGCCAATCTCTATGATCGCGCCTATGTCTTAGTACGACCAGACGGACACGTAGCTTGGAGAGGCGATCGCTTACCTGATGATCCAGCCACAATCGTTGACCGTGTTCGAGGCTATTTCTAAATTTGACCCAAGTTATTAGTCATTTGACCAATGACCAATGACTATTGACTAATGACTAAAATGAAACTCTACTACGCCACCGCCTCATCCTACTGCCAACGCGTCCTGATCGCCTTTTCCGAGAAGAGGATAAACTTTACACCGATTCAAGTGAACCTCTTTGACCCCGAAGCGCGATCGCATTATATGCAAATCAACCCTTTTGGTAAAATTCCCACCTTTGTCACTGAAAATGGTCAAGTCATTTTTGAGGCTTCCATCATCATTGAATACTTAGAACAACGCTTTCCAAACGAACCTCGTCTCATTCCCGTAGATCCAGAACTTGCTTTAGAGGTTCGTTTGTTGGAGCGAGTAATCGATGTGTACATCAACGGCGGACGTGAAACATTATTTGCCGATACCCAACGCCCAATTGAGGAACGAGGAGGCAAACAGGTTACGAAAGCCAAGCGGCTATTAGAAACGGCCTGCGCTCTTTTGGATCAACGACTCCAGGGGCGTACTTGGCTAGCAGGCGAAGAATTTTCCTTAGCAGATTGCGCTGCTGCTCCCACTCTTACCTATTTGCGTATTGTTTACAGTTACAAACACTTACCCAGACTGACAGATTATGTTAGGCGTTTAGAGGCGAGAGCTTCTGTAAAGCAAGTGCAAAATTCTGGACGCGAGCAAATGAAGCAGATGCTAGCTGCACTGCAATATCCTTTGGAATTGCCAGCTTTGGAGGAGGGAAGAGTTTATTTTTAAACGCAGAGTGGCGCAGAGGTTAACGCAAAGGGACGTGGAGTGTTAATCAGAGCTACTTCTAGAAGAAAAAAACTAAAGTCTAATTGGGTGTTAATAATAATGACAGTTTCTACGATTGAAAGACTCAACCCATTTGTACCTGAAGTTATTCAAGACCCTTACAAATTCTACCGACGCTATAGAGAGTTAGACCCTGTGCATTGGGGACTGGCTGCTAACCCTCGTTTATCTGGTAGTTGGTATCTGTTTCGTTATGAAGATGTGATGCAGGTGCTTGAAAGCCCTAAATTCGGTCGTGAAGCTGCAAAAGTCCGAGATGACGGTGAAGGCGCACCAGTGCCAGCTGCCTATCGCGGGTTTAGAACGATGGTGAGCAACTGGATGGTGTTTAGAGATCCACCAGATCATACGCGGTTGCGATCGCTCGTTAATAAGGTCTTTTCCCCGAAGATGGTTGAAAATATCCGTCCAGCCATCTTCAACATTGCTGATAGTTTGTTGGATCGGGTGCAAGCCCGTGGTGAAATGGACTTGGTTGAGGATTTTGCTTTTCCTGTGCCTGTTATGGTTATTGCCACTCTGCTGGGTGTAGATCCGCAGGATCGTCCATTATTTCGGGAATGGGCGTTGGCTTTACAACATGCTAGTGCTTCGCGTCTGACTCCTTCGCCAGAGGTTTACGCTCAAGCTGAACACGCAACTTGGGGATTGATCGAATACTTCAAAAAAGCGATCGCTCAACGGCACACTGAACCACGCCAAGATTTAATCACGGCTTTAGTTAAAGCTCAAGAGGAGGGCGACAAACTTAACGATGATGAAGTCCTCGCCACATGCATCCATCTGCTCACAGCCGGTCACGAAACTACAATTAACCTCATTAGTAAAGGAACATTAGCGTTGCTGCGTAACCCGGATGCGCTCAAATTGTTGCGCTCTCATCCCGAACTCATTGCTGGAGCAGTAGAAGAACTCATACGTTACGACAGCCCTGTGCAAATGGTGACACGTTGGGCTTTTGCAGACGTTGAAATTGGGGACAAACTGATCCGGTGTGGGGACAGCGTAGGGTTAGTACTTGGTTCCGCAAACCGAGATCCCGCCCGTTTTGTCAATCCCGATGTCCTCGATATCCAACGTCAAGACAACAAGCACTGTGGCTTTGGCAGTGGTATCCACTTCTGTGTGGGTTCTGCCTTAGCCCGCGCCGAAGCGGTGATTGCGTTGAATGTCCTACTCAATCGTTTACCCGAACTGCATTTAATAGACGAAAAGGTTGAGTGGGCAAATAACATCGTCTTCCACGGGCCAAAACATCTGCACGTTGCATTTAGGGAACCTGTAGCGATCGCATCATAATCTTTTATCCCCCTCTAGCTTGAGAATAGAGGCGGTGAAACTTGTTTGATCGATACTGACTTCTACTAAAACTCAATTAATAAAGGAACAGAAACAATGATAGAACAAGAATCGATTCAGTCTGAAAAGAAAACTTGCCCCCACGTCGGTCAAGAATTTCAACCCTTTGTCAGCCCCCAACTTGAAGATCCCTATTCATTCTTTAAGCGTGCTAGAGCTGAAGAGCCGCTATTTTACAGTCCAATGTTAAACGGCTACGTTGTTACACGTTATGAAGACGTTCTCAATATACTAAAAGACCCAGCCCGATTTTCTTCCGCAGATAACCTCAAACCTATTGTTGAGTTTACGCCGGAGGTAATCGGAGTTCTCAGACAAGGTTTTCCTTTTGTTGCTGACTTAGTTAATAGTGATGGCGAACAGCACAAACGTTTACGCGCTCCTTTCATGAAAGTGTTCGCACCAGAACGCCTGCAAGGATTGGAAGACTCAATTCGCACTCTTGCTAACAGATTGGTAGATAATTTTATCAATGATGGCCAAGCTAATCTCATCTCCCAATTCACTTATCCGTTACCGCTTGAGGTGATTCTCACCATGTATGGTGTCCCTCTAGAGAGGATGGCAGACATCAAGAAGTGGTGTCATGACATGACGGCGTTGTTATCGTCACAGTTAACACCAGAAAAACAACTAGAATGCGCTCGCAGTTTTGTGGCAATGCAACAGTTTGTTGCAGGTTTAATCGAACAACGGCAGCAAGCTCCTCAAGATGACTTGATCAGCAATATTCAAGATTCTGATTTGAGTTTAAATGAGCAGGTCATCGTTTTATGTGGATTAATATTAGCAGGGCATAAAACTACTAGCCATCTGATAGCTACTACCATACATCTTCTGTTGGAACGTCCACAATTATGGCAAGCGATTTGTGATAATTCCTCACTCATTCCTGCTGCTGTAGAAGAGGCACTCAGGTATGATACTCCTGTGCCATCTATGATTCGTACTACTACTGAAGAAGTTTCCCTAGCAGGAGTTACATTACCCCAAGCTACTCAGTTGTTTTTGATGTATGGCTCTGCTAACCGGGATGAGAATCAGTACGATCATGCCGATAGTTTTGAGATTGAACGTTTCAAACAGATAACTGCTAACCATTTCGCTTTTGGTCATGGAGTTCATCACTGCATTGGTTCAAATTTAGCTCGTAGAGAAGGACGAATTGCTCTGGAAGTATTGTCTACAAGATTCCCGAATCTCAGACTTAGTCCCAATCAAAAGCTAAATTATATCCCAGCTTTGATGAATCGTTCTTTTACACATCTCTATGTGGAATGGGATAAGGCTTGATTGAATCGCCCTGAATAATCTTGATATTAACAAGGCTGAAAATTAGACAAAATAAAATATTTTCAGCCTTGATTTTTTTGGATATTCAGAAAATTGATGCATGACTCTAAGAAAAAGCACATCTTACTAAGGGTCTGATTTTTCATAAATATATTTTTAACCAATCAATAATTGAAATCAAAAATACTTCAAAAAATCCAAACATTTAGTATCAACAAGTAACTCATTTATTCTTAAGAAATCTATACAATAAAAAAGTAGATAAATTGCTCTGCCATGAAAACTAACAGTAAAAACACGAGTAAAATCCATCAAGATAAGAATTTTTACATTATTAGTATGTTGACGTTGGTCACAATTTTAGGGGGAACAATTTATAACCCTGCACTACCAACCATCGCAAATTTTTTCAATGTTTCAAGCGATCAAGTTTCCCTAGTTTCAACCGTCTTTCAATTCCCAGGCGCAATTGTTACTCCCATATTTGGGATTTTAGCTGATAGATTTGGTAGAAAACAAGTTCTTGTGCCTTCACTGTTAGTTTTTGCTTTTGGTGGAGCTTTAAGTGGTCTTGCTCCTAATTTTCGTAGCCTTACAGAATGGCGTTTTTTACAGGGTGTTGGTACTGCTAGTCTAGAATCTTTGCAACTTACTATTATTAGTGACCTTTATACAGGAAAAAAGCTAACTTCTGTCATGGCATTTGTTGCCAGCTTGAATGGAATTAGTTCGGCTATCTTTCCTTTAATTGGTGGTGTATTAGCTTCTTTTAGTTGGCGATTTCCATTTTTAACATCTTTGTTTGCTATTCCATTCGCGATCATGGTATTCACAACATTGAAGTTACCACAGCAGGAGCATCATGTACAAAATTTTCAACTCAAACCTTATTTACGAAATACTTGGGGTAGCATTAATAATCGTCAAGTATTTGGATTGCTGTTTGCAGTCATGTCTCTGTTCATGCTGCAAGTCGGAGCTTGCTTAACTTACATTCCCATTTTTGCAGGAAAGCAACTTGGTGCTTCTGAATTAGTAATTGGTGTTATCTTGACGAGTCTATCATTATCTCTTGCCTTAGTTGCTTCTCAATTGGGTCTTTTAACACGACATTTTTCGCAAATACAACTCATTAAAATATCCTTTGTTCTCTCTGGTTTGGGATTATTAATGATTCCGACAATTAATAATGTATGGCTGCTATTAATTCCGGTTTTTTTCCTTGGTGCAGCTCAAGGTATGGCGTTTCCATCAGCTCAATCAATGTTAGCAATGCTTTCTGCACAGGAATCTCGTGCTGGTTTTATGGCGGTGAATTCAACTATTCAGTCATGGGGACAAACACTAGGCCCTCTTTTAGGAAGCATTGTTGATGCAATTTGGGGAACACAAACTGTCTTCTATGCTAGTGCTTCTTTTTCCCTAATCTCGTTTGTTGTTTTCAACTTTCTATTAACCACTAATGCGGATTAATGCTCTTTCATCACTCTGGTTAGAGTAAGTAAGTGGGCGTGAAAATTTACCACTATGTAACAAAATATTAACCAGAAAAGTCGGAGTTGAATTTTACACGTCGTGTACTGTGATTACCTTGTTACAACCTCCTGCTCAAAAGAAATATGTTAAAAAGGCGACGAATGGGAGCGATCGCCTTTTTAATAAGTTCGGTGTCGTTATACCTATTGGAGTGCGATCGCTACTCCAAATTGAAGCTAACCAGGGCGATCGCACCTTGGGCGTGTTCTATCAGTAAAGTAGAACTGCTAGGGGCGTGTTGGTGTGGAATTTGAGGTGTAGAAAATTCAGGAAATTTTCGTCTTACTGTTGTATAAGAAGATTAAGTCCATCTTCAGCTTTAAGTTATGCCCCTGAACTTCTCTGGTCAAAATCTTCGTGGGCGCTCTTTTAAGGGTCAAAACCTTGAAGGGGCAAACTTTAGTTATGCAGATATCCGGGGGGCGGACTTTTGTAAGGCTAAACTTACTGGGGCGAAGTTTAGTAAGGCCAAAGCCGGGCTACAAAAACGCTGGGCAATTTGTTTGATTTTATGCTCATATCTACTACTACTGCTAACGGGGTTTTGTGCATCAGTTGGTGGTAATGTTGTAGCACATATATTTGAAACCAAAAATCCCGCCTTTTCTTGCTTTGGCGCAATCTGTTTAGTCTCTACTGTACTCTTTTTCGCTTCCACTGTTCGTCAAGGTTTAGAAGCTGGGATTGAAGCTATAGTTGTTATTATCGGTATTGGTGGGGGTATAGCTGTTTTCACAGCTGTCACTGTTAGTGTCGCTACAAGTATCGGCTTCACTTTCTCCATTCCCAGTATTTGGAGTGGAGTTGTATTTGCTTTTGTTCCTGGAGTTTTTGCCAGCGTCATTGTTGCAGTTGGAACTGTAGTTGGATCTGTAGCAGTAGCTACTGCTAGAGTTGTAGGTGGATTTGTGGCTGTGGCAGTAGGTGTGGTTGTAACTGTTGCCACCTCTATCAGTTTCCTCAGATTTGGGATTACTACTCTCGGTGGTTCTGTAATTCAATCTGTGGCTACGGCTGTGACTGTCGCGAGAATTGTAGCCGTTGTCATCACGCTGCTCGCTGCTCACATTGGCTGGTGCGCTTTAGCTGGAGATGATAAGAACGCTTTGATCCGTGAAGTAGCAATTTTCTTTGCGGCTGCAAGTGGCACGAGTTTTAGGAGTGCTGACCTTACTGATGCTGACTTCACGGGAGCTTCGCTCAAAAGCACAGATTTCAGAAGAACAACCTTAATTCGTACTCGTTGGCATCAAGCTACAATGCTCAACTATGCCTGCCTCGGAGAAACATATTTAAAGGACGCGCAGATACGGCAATTGGTAATTACAGGACGGGGACAAAACAAAATTTTTGATTACCGAGATTTTCGAGGACTGAATTTGTCGGGAGCTAATCTAGCTGGTGCTAGCTTCATAGGAACTAATTTCTACCAAGCTTGTTTGCGAGAAGCGGATTTAACAGGAAGTTTGCTTGTAAGAACACAGTTTGAAAGTGCAGATTTAACTGGTACTACCTTAACGGGAACCTGTATCGAAGACTGGGTAGTTACTAGAACTACTAAGCTCCGTAATGTTAAATGCAAATACGTCTTCATGAAATTAAGTGAAGATGGAGATAAACGCGATCAAATGCCACCCAAAGGAGAGTTTAAAAATGATGATTTTGTCCTTTTTGTACAGTCGGTATTAGACACTATTCATCTTTACCACGAACGCGATGTCAATCCTAAACTGGCTTTGTATGTTCTACAAAATTTATCAGAAGACTACCAATGCACCCTTGAGATTGCAAAGATTGAAAAAAGAGGAGAAAGTGAAGCAATTATCGAGGTAAAAATCCCAGGTGTTTTTAATCAAGAAAAAATAAAAGAAACATATTATGAGAAGTACAATCAATATTTAAAGTTTTATATGTCAGACCCGAAAAACGAGTTAAAAAGCCCTACTAGTATTGAAAATGTTACTGTTTACAAAGGTGTTTTGATAGGTGGAAGTGTTAGTAATAGCACAGTCGCAAATACTATTGACAATCAAGGAGATTCCATGACAGGCGATTATATCAATCAAAGCGGAAACTTCGGTGTTGGTGTTAATAAAGGAGAAATAAACACAGAGAAGTTAGCTGGAACTATCAATGAAGCTAATGAACAGAATTTTGTAGAAGCCGCAGCAGAAATTCAGCAGTTACTCAAGCAACTAGAAGAAACTAACCCCACTACAACCGAGACAGAAAAAATGATAGTTGTGGCTAAGGCTGCTGATGAAATCAAGAATAATCCAACGCTGAAAGCGCGGGTTATTGGTGCGCTGAAATCAGGAGGTAAGGAAGCATTCAAAGAGGCAGTTGACAACCCACTTATTAACGTTTTGATAGCGATTATTGAGGGTTGGCAAGAAGCTAAATAAACTGTGCTGTTCACACACTAAGAAGAGTTGACTGTAAGAATCGCACTCGTGGAGGTAATTTCTGCCGTGTGCGATCGCTCTTATAATGCTAAAACCCCCTCATGCCTTTTTAGCTTTGGGCAGTGTCCAGCAAATACCAGAAGACAACACTACGCTGGCAACATCAGCAATCAGAATAACTTGAATGGCATCAGTTAAATTAAAAGTCATTTTTGTTACCTCAGTTATTAATTTCTACAAATATCTTCAAACTCTTATAGTAATTTTCCAGATAGAAAATGGTCATCCCAACTGGCAATACGAACCACCCACCGCAGCAGATTGTTACCGCTACGTGCTACGCAACCGGGCAGTACACCTGGCACTCACCGCCCCTAAAACCAGACAGCAACTAGAGGAAAATCTATCTGTCCTCCATGCGCCCCCACTTTCCTCTCAAGAGGTTGCCCAGTGGCACTCATACGGGGACTTAGTTTATGGGACTGGACAAGATGCATTTGATACTCAATGGGTTTGAGAGATGGAATGGTTGAGGCGATCGCACACGTTGATTTTGTATTAAATTCGCTCAAAAAAGTTCATGCAAATTATGTGTCATTATCCGGCGTTGGCAAATACAGTTATGACAATAGATAGTGTGTTTGTTGGTCGTTGATTAACAAACTTTACATCAGGTTCAGGTTTCATAGGGTTAACCCTCCAGGTTCCTGTGCTGCCATAATTAAGGCTAAACGCAATGCATGAGAACTTACTTTTAATTATCAAGGAAGATGATGCTCAGGAGGGGGTGAATTAATCTGATCAGATTTACTTGGTTCACGAGGAAATTACGGCAGAAATTTCGAGATTTACTGGATATAGTCTGGTTTCGTGTTTTACTGGCCATCGTGATTGCTTATTTGTTAATGCTGACATTCAGTCACATCGAACAGTGGAATAAGCAACAGCCTATTTGTAAATCTCAAGATTCATTATTGCAGTGTTTTTACAAACAAGCATTATCAGTTATTGAGGTCAATAACATTGAAGCTTTTAGTATCCTAGCAGCAGCCAGCTTATATTTATTGGAAAGTAGAGAGCGCAGACGCAATACCATTTATCAAGCATGGCAAGTCATTGATCATGCGGCTGCGGCAAATGTATCAACTAGCTACGCCAGAATCAAAGCATTGGAAGATTTAAATCAGTATGGTGTGTCTTTAAAAGCTTTAGATTTACCCGGTGCTGATTTACATGAAATTGACTTGGCTGGTGCGGATCTGTGTGTTGCTAATCTCAATTATGCCAATCTCATCTATGCTAATCTCAAGCGAGCTAATCTCACTGATGCCCAATTAGAAGGTGCTAACCTCAGTCGTGCCAGGCTTAAAGAAGCTAATCTCACCTATGCTAACCTCAATAGTGTCCAGTTAGAAGCTGCTAACTTAACCCGTGCCAATTTAACTAATACAGACCTTGGTGGTGCTAATTTGGGTGGTGCTGATTTACAAGCAGCTATTCTAGAATTTGCGGATCTCAATGGTGTGCAGTTAGAACTAGCTAATCTTACAGATGCAAAATTACAAGGCGCTCAATTAGAAGGTGCAGACCTTAGTGATACTAATTTAGAGGGGGCAGACCTGAAAAATGCGTACCTCATCGATGCCAATTTCATCCGTGCTAATCTCAAAAATACCGATTTGCGAGGTACTCAAGACCTCAGTGTTGAGCAAATTCAAGCTGCTAATAACTGGACACAAGCCAAGTATGATCGCTACTTTTGTATCCAATTAGGTTTACCTGTAGAACCAGAAAAATCAGTACAGCAGAATCACATAGATACACCAGATACCAAAAGGCTTTTGTAAATAGATGGGGATACCTGCGTTTTTGCCGTAGCGACTTCTGAAATGTTCATCATCACTTCAATCAGGCGATCGCACACCAACAAATTAAGTAGAAAAAGTAAAGTTTTTGAAGGGGTGACAAGAATAGTCAAAGTATTACTCTTAGAGGGATTCAAGTAAGATACCCTATCAAAAAAAACGGTTCTTATTGACAATGCTGTGCAGTTATTAGACAGCTACATATAGGGGACAGTTTGATGGGAAAAAAGAATGGTCTCGTCAAATTAACAAGACCAAACAAATAAATACTGACAGTAATGATTGGGTCGAAATCGTGGTGCCGCGTTGCGCCACCGCAATTTGTCATTGGCGATCGCATTTATTTCTGGATGAAAAGTACCCGGATTTTGATAACCCGCAACTTGGGTTACTAGTGTCTTTTTTCTTTCCTCCGTATTCTCTTTCTTTACTTGTCATTTTTATCACTCTGTTGCTTTTATTTACTTAAAGCGTTGCACATCTCGTGGGGTATCTCTTGATTAGCTTTTATTTCCCCTAAACCCTACATCCCATACTCCTTACGCCAGAAATATCAGGGATTTACACTGATCTGAGTGCTATTTGTTTCAGACACAGTAGTTGCACCAACTGCCATTACCTGAGACCATTCACTGACACGGTTACTATCTAAAACAGCACGCACTCGATAACCAAGCTGAATCTTGTGCATTAACAAGATTAAATCACGGTTGAGTAATCCTTGTGATTTTTGGTTTTCATTAGATGCAACTTGTAAACGAAAGCAGCGATCGCTTTGCCGTTTCAACTTTGGAGATTTCCCCTCCATCAGCACCGTTTGTAGTTCATACTCTTTAGCTTCGGGATAGGGTTCCCAGCAAAGTTGCCAGTAAGTTGACCAGCGAATTAACTGTGTTGGTAGTTCCTCGACTTCATCGGACAATGTAGAAACAAATCCGGTGACGGGAGGTTGTACAACTTGAGGCTGATTAGAGGTGATGTCAGCAGCTAAAGATGAACCACTATCAACACTTAGTATCAGTCCAAATATCAAAGTGAACAGCACAATCAATCGTAGGCATTTTAATTGCACCGACAATATTTTCCGATTCATAATGATGCAAAAGTCTGTTGTTTACCACTCCACAGGTAAGATAATGCTGCCGTTGTCTGCATAGATTGTTCGAGAACGGATATAAGTTCTGGGAGCTACTGTAGAATTGAAGACTGCGCTTCTTTGCCCAACTGCTGAGTTGTTACCGATGCTGGCGCGGAATATAACGGAATTTGGGCCTAACCCAACAGCATTACCGATGCTGGTTTCAGGGCCATTAGCAACACCATTGACAACCTGCCTACCACCATGAACTAGAGCGCGAGGTCCATAACCAATGCCATTACCAACAGTCAAACTAGTGGTCTCTAAAGCATGAAATACAACATCGTTTGCCATCCCAGCAATTTGTCCAACATTAAAAGGTTCACCCTCGTCAGCACGCAGTGAAATTCTATTAGCTAATTTGTTTTTGAGCGTTGCTAAAGAATCTTGAAAAGTGATGTTGCCGATAATGCGGTTACGATAGTTTGGATCACGAGTGGCAATTCCACCTATCTGCGGTAAACCTCCGGAGTTAAAAAATGTGACTGGAGCATAATTAATTCCTGTTACGTTTGTCAAGTCTACTCTGGCCAAGTCTGTGTAACCTTTGGCAAATGCTTCATTAACTTCAATGATGCCTTCCATTAATGCAACGTCGGCTTGTGTCAAGTTTACAACTTTCCCTGAAGCACCGCTACTAGCTTCTAGGTTAGTTGTGACGTTTTTACCAGGTAGAACTACTTTACCAGCAGGTAAGGTAACACCAGGGCCAACCCGCGCTAGAAAGTTGACTACTGTGTTTCTTTCTATAGTTGCACCATCTATTTCACAGTTGAAGGCGAGAAATGTCTCTGGAATATCGTTGTTAAACTGAGTATTGGTAATTGGGTCAGTAAAAGGTCCGGTTGAACCTTGAGTACCGATTTTCGCTGCACCTTTGACAACGGCCATGTGTGCCATAATGACACGCTCGCCAATGGCCACCCCTGTTCCCGAAGCTATAATTTTCACTTGGTCTTGGGCATTAGAATCTGCCGCGATACTAATAGGGGCATTAGTAGCGTCTAATTCGGCAAATGGGGCAATGTAGACTTTTTCGCCCAAGGTAATATTTGTGGGATTGGTGATTGTGGCAGTGGGGTCAACGAAACTAGCTGACTCTGAAGGTGCTGTACTTGGACATATAGGTAGGTTTCCCACAGTTGGATTACACGTTCCTCCAGCAGCTATTGCGGGTTGTATATATATCTGTGTACTGATGACAGACGCTAGGATAATTGCAGTTAAGACACTAAAAATTGTGCGAGGTTTAAACATGGAGAGAAAACTCCTCACGGGTTATGGAATATTTGGCTCTGAGATAATCTGCGTTCATGGATGAAAGATGTATTGAGGCCATGTCTGACGACAAGACGCAGAGCGTCTACGCAAGCTGAAAATTTATCCAAAAGTTACACTGCAAAAGCCTCTACTTACAGTCTTTCTCTGTATTAGGTATCAGACAAAGAATTAACCGCCCCAAAAACCTGCCAAGTTGAAGAATATTTGCAGGATAAATGATAATAAGGGACTTAAAATCGGAACTGTAATTGTCGTTGTAGCCCCAGCAACTGCTGAGTTGTAGACAGTCTCCCAAGCATCTGGACCGCTAGTGGATTGTCCATATACCTTTGTACTGACGGCCAACGTGAAGCTAACCACAGTTAAACCAGCTAGTATTGTACGGCGTTTTAACATTATTCCTTGATACCTAAATAGTTCGCCAAGTTTATTTAGTAGAGTAAATCGAAAATCTAAAACAAAAGTTTTAACTTTTCGCTTTACCTAACCTAATAACTCTTAAATTTCAGTCGATGAAAACTTAATTGCTACCAACAGCAATTAACAGATTATTGTATGAGCATTTGCTACTTTACACTAGAGGTTTTTATATTAGTAAAAATTATATTTTTGATATAAATATTAGCTAATTTATTATTGAGAACTTTATTTTTAGCCTGATAAATAGGAATATAGAAATTATCTATCTTACGATGGATGTTTTAGCTTTTACTTTAAAATCCAATTTTGTAATTTTCGCTTTAATATAGGATTTCTACATAGCCTTCCGTTCCATTAACTCAGATCTTGCACCTGGAAATTTGAATGTCAATTCCTTGACTAAGGAATGTGGATTAAATAAGATCCAGAATTATGACATCTGTGGTTTAGCAGTGTAATTCCATTGGGGCAAATAATCATCAAACACAATTTCCATCGTTTGCTTGAAATCCTCTGTAACTTTACGACCCGTTTTGTATACTTGCTCCAAGGCCTTTCCAATTAATAAAATATCCAGCCCTCGCGTTCCGCCTGAAGGGCGGAACGCTCACCAATTCTTGGGTTGAGCCAAAATATATTTGATAGGGCTGGATATTTTATTTTTTGGAGATCCCCAAGACAGTTGTAAAC